>RFPM01000038.1 GCA_009926125.1 Flavobacteriales bacterium
ATGGGCTCCAAATGGTGTTTTAAAGGAAGACATGTACCTTGGATTGGTAACTATTCATGGAACGATTATGGTTTTCTTTCTCTTAACAGGAGGCTTATCCGGAACCTTTTCAAATATATTAATACCACTGCAACTTGGTGCTCGTGATATGGCCTCAGGATTCCTAAACATGCTTTCATTTTGGTTCTTTTTTGCCTCTTCGTTAATAATGCTTGGTTCCTTGTTTATTGAAACCGGACCTGCTATGGCAGGCTGGACGATTTTTAAGAACAAAAGGTATGACAATGACACGCATGCCTCTTACGATTTGGGCGTTTTTTGTGACAGCAATTCTTGGTGTTTTATCTTTTCCAGTATTATTATCTGCAGCTTTATTACTTACAATGGACCGCTTGGCAGGAACAAGTTTTTATCTTTCTGATATAGTTGTTGGAAGTGAAATGCTCGCAAATCATGGCGGGTCTCCGATTTTGTACCAACATTTATTTTGGTTCTTAGGCCATCCAGAAGTTTACATCGTTTTATTACCTGCATTAGGTCTTTCCTCCGAAATAATTGCTACCAACTCGCGGAAACCTATCTTCGGTTATAAAGCAATGATTGGCTCAATATTAGCAATTGGCTTTCTATCGTTTATCGTCTGGGGACATCACATGTTTATTACTGGAATGAATCCTTTCTTAGGAAGTGTCTTTGTCTTCACAACCTTATTAATTGCAATACCATCCGCCGTTAAAGTTTTTAATTATATTACTACGCTTTGGAGAGGATCATTAGTCTTAACTCCTGCAATGTTATTTGCAATCGGACTAGTTTCTACTTTTATATCTGGTGGTGTTACAGGAATAATTCTTGCAGATTCTGCTCTAGATATTGCGTTACATGATACGTATTTTGTGGTTGCACATTTTCACATTGTAATGGGAATGTCTGCAGTATTTGGAATGTTTGCGGGTGTTTATCATTGGTTCCCAAAAATGTTTGGAAGAATGATGAATACACGTTTAGGATATGTGCATTTTTGGATAACAATTATTGGTGCCTACGGCGTATTTTTCCCAATGCATTTCGTTGGTTTAGCTGGAGCACCTCGACGATATTATGATTCTACCGTTTACAATGAATTTGATCAAGATACTTTTGCAATGATTATGGATTTAAATGTAATCATTACAATTTTTGCAATTTTTGCAGCTCTAGGACAGTTATTATTCTTATTTAACTTTTTCTATAGTATTTATCGTGGACCAAAAGCACCTCAAAATCCTTGGGATTCCAATACTTTAGAATGGACAACTCCTGTAGAACATCTTCATGGAAATTGGCCAGGAGCTTTACCTGAAGTTCATCGTTGGCCTTATGATTATTCAAAACCAGGGTCGGATGTTGATTTTATACCCCAAAATGTACCTTTAGCAAAAGGGGAAGAAGAACATTAATCTAATTAATCTTATGAAATCCCTCTTGCTTTGCGATAGGGATTTTTTAATTTTTAGTAATTAAGCTCGCTTTCTACAATTTGAAGTTCTTCGTAAAACCTTTCACCAAAAGCCCGAATTAAAGGTTCTTTTAAAAAACGGTAAACGGGAACATCTAATTTACTTCCGCAGGCGCATGCTGGCTCACAAATTTTCCATTCCTCAAAATTAAGCGCTTTATAATCGTCAAATTCCTTGACGCGAATTGGATACAAATGACAAGATATTGGTTTATTGAATGGAATCACACCTTCACGAAAGGCTTTTTCTATTGAGCATTTTGCAGTTTTTGAGGAATCAAAATAAACAAAAGCACATTCTTTATTATTTACCAAGTTTGTTGCAGGTTCTTTTTCCGCATCCAAATAATAAACCCCATTTTTTTCTACTGCTTCAATCCCTTTTTCATCCATAAACGGTTTTATTGCCTCGAAATGTGTATCTATCTGTATTGCTTCTTCGAGCTTTAGTGGAGCTCCTCCATCTCCCTCAATACAGCAAGCTCCTTTACAAGCACTTAGGTCACAAACAAATTTTTTTGAGAATATTTCTGTTGATATTATTTTATCGTCAATTTCAATTAACATCTTGTAAAGTTAGCATTAGATTTACTAGAATTAATAAATATAACGAAAGGTTAAATTTATTCTTGGATCATTAACTTTCTTAGTCTTTGCAATTTGGTGTTTCCAATAGTGTTGAATAGCACCTTTCATAACTAGTAAACTTCCATGAGTTAAATTATAATTTATTTTTTCATTTGTTAAGTTGTGCTTTAAATCAAAGCGCCGGGTTGCACCTAAACTCAAAGATGCTATTATTGGATTTTTCCCTAATGCTAATTCATCGTCTGCATGCCATCCATTTGAATCTTGACCATTTCTGTAAAGATTAACAAGCACACAGTTAAATTTTTCTCCACAAATTTTTTCTATTTTTTCTTTTAATACAAGTAGTTCTTTTGTGAAATCATGGGTTTGCAAGTCAACCCCAGAATAGGAATAAATACGTTTTTCACTTGCAAAAAAAGCTTCGAGTCTTGGAATAGAGTGGGTTTTACCGAAAAGTTTTATTGTTCCTTGCTGAAATGGTAAGCTTGATATAAAATCTTCGAAAAGTGAGTCCGCCTGAAGTTTATCTAAAAAAAGATCAGTATACATAATTTCTCCGTTTTGCACTTTAGTCGTAGTCATAAATATTTTTTGAATTCTATATAGATATTAACATTATTAATAGTGTAAAGTTCTGAAACAGCTAGTTTGCTTTCAATTAAATTTAGTGCTTAAAATTAGATATTGAAGCATTATTAGGATTATTCAAATAAAAAACTGTATATTTGTACCACTATTGTGAATGGTTAAATGAGAGGGGACGAAAGTCCCCTCTTTTATTGAGAAATGATAAAGAAAGACCTTATAACGAAATTGATTGACGAGCGCATTGCAGAATTAAACAATGGCTTGTATGTTGTTGAGTTAACAATTTCTCCTTCAAATATTATTCGAGTTGAACTTGATAAGGTTTCTGGAGGAGTAACTGTTACAGATTGTATGTCGGTTTCTAGAAATGTTGAGCACAATTTAGACCGAGAAGAGCAGGATTTTGAATTACATGTTTCTTCTGCGGGTTTAGATAAGTCACTTCGCCATATAAAGCAATACATAAAAAATATTGGTCGCGAATTGGATGTAGTACTACAAAATGGAACTAAGTTTTGTGGTGAAATCGTTGAAGTAACTGAAAATACAGTTATTCTTTGCCATCGAGAAATGAAAAAATTAGAAGTAAAAAAAAAGAAGGAATTAGTTGAGGAGAAATATGACCTCGCTTTTTCAGATATAAAAGAAGCAAAAATTGTAATATCCTTTAAATGATTATTTATGAATAGTGTGGAACTTACAGACTCTTTCTTAGAGTTTAAGGAATTAAAAAACATTGATAAACAAACTATGCAACATGTCTTGGAAGACGTATTCCGTGCTATGTTGAAGAAAAAATTCAATACTGATGAACACATCGATATCATTGTAAATATTGATAAAGGTGATGTTCAGATTTTTTTGAACAAAGAAATTGTTGACGATGGTGAAGTAGAAGATATAAATACTGAAATTGCATACAGCGATGCCATTAAAATATCTCCTGACTTTGAAATAGGTGAAGAAGTAACAGAAGAATTTAAGTTCGGAGATTTTGGTCGAAGAAATGTTCTTTCACTGCGTCAAAATTTGATTTCTAGAATTCTAGAATTAGAAAAAGATCATTTATATAAAATATACAAAGAGCGCATTGGTGAAATTGTAACTGGAGAAGTATACCAAGTGTGGAAAAAAGAAATTCTTGTTTTAGATGATGAGGATAACGAATTGATCTTACCTAAATCTGAGCAGATTCCAATGGACTTCTTCAAAAAAGGAGAATCAGTTCGTGCTGTAGTTTCTAAAGTAGATATGAGAAATAGCACGCCTGTAATTATTCTCTCTCGAACAGCACCTGAATTTTTAGAGCGCTTGTTTGAATTGGAAGTTCCTGAGGTTTTTGATGGACTTATTACAATCAAGAAAATTGTTCGTGAACCAGGGGAAAGAGCGAAAGTCGCTGTAGAATCTTATGACGACCGAGTTGATCCAGTAGGAGCATGTGTTGGAATGAAAGGCTCTCGAATTCATGGAATTGTTCGTGAATTACGAAATGAAAACATTGATGTAATCAATTATACTACAAATAACCAACTGCTCATTCAAAGAGCACTTTCTCCTGCTAAAGTAACTTCAATGGATATCTTGGAGGAGGAAAAACGCGTTAAAGTTTACCTTCGACCAGACCAAGTTTCTTTGGCGATTGGTAAAGGGGGAAATAACATTAAACTTGCAGGTCGACTTTGTGGCTATGAAATTGATGTATACCGAGATGGTGAAGTAGATGTTGAAGATGTTGACTTAGAAGAATTTGTTGATGAAATTGACAACTGGATAATAGACGAATTAAAAGCTATTGGTTGTGATACAGCAAAATCTGTGTTGGAAATGACAGTTGAAGATTTAACAAATAGAACAGATTTAGAAAAAGAAACGATTGAAGAGGTATTCCGTATTTTACGTTCGGAATTTGAATAAGATAATCCTCTAAAATAAAGGATAGATATGGCGGGAAAACCGATAAGATTAGGAAAAGCAGCAGGAGAGCTAAACGTTGGATTACCAACAATAGTTGAGTTCCTTGTCACAAAAGGAATTAAAATTGACTCAAATCCGAACACGCGTTTGGAGCCCGAGCATTTTGATCTATTGCTGAAAGAATTTGCAGCGGACCAAAGTATGATGGAAAAGGCTAAAGGAACATCTAATCGCAGAGAGCGAAGAGAAACTGTTACCATGAGCGATATCATCACCCCAGAGGAGAAAAAAGTAATTAAGGACGATGACGAAGAAGGCGATGCAATTAATCTTGAAGAAATAAAACGTAAAGTATTTGAAGGGCCTCAAAGTGATACTACTAAAATAATACCGCCAAAAGAATCTGACATTTCCGAAAACGAAGATTCCTCTGCTATAAAAGAGACAAACAAAGTTCAGATCGTTGGAAAAATAGATTTAGATGCTTTGAATTTGCGCTCTCGACCGGAGAAAAAACCTCTTGAAGATCCAAAAATAGAAAAAGTAACTGTACCATTAGAACAAGATAAATCAGTTGAAGTTTCATCACCAGTTGAAGTTTCGTCACCTGAAGTAACAAAAGCTCCTGAAATTGAAACAATACGTTTCCAAAGACAAGTTCTTACAGGAACAACTGTAATTGGAAAAATTGAATTACCAGTTGAAAAACCGAAGACCACTCCTGCTGCTGCTGACGATTCAAAAAGAAAAAGAAAAAGGATTAAAAAGGTTGAAGTTCAACCGGCAAAAAGTACACCAGGAGCCACTACAAATCAAACATCTGGCCCATTAAAAACTGAAAAGAAAGAAGTCTCAGAGCGTGATATCCAAAAAGAAATTAAGGACACTTTAGCACGACTTTCAAATCAAGGAAGTAAATCTAAGGCTTCCAAAAATAGAAGACAGAAAAGAGATACCGTTGCCCAACGCCGTCAAGATGAAATGGATATGGCAGAATTGGATGATAAAATCCTAAAACTCACAGAGTTTGTAACTGTTTCTGAACTTGCATCAATGATGAGTGTTCAACCAACTCAAGTAATTTCTGTTTGTATGTCCTTGGGGATTTTTGCTTCTATAAATCAACGTTTAGATGCAGAAACAATTCATATTGTAGCGGATGAATTTGGCTTCGAAACTGAATTTGTAAGTGCTGAAGTACAAGAAGCAATTCAAACAGTTGAAGACCGTGAAGAGGACTTAATTGATCGTCCGCCAATTATTACCGTAATGGGTCACGTGGATCACGGAAAAACTTCTTTGCTTGATAAAATTAGAAATGCGAATGTTACCGAAGGTGAAGCTGGAGGAATTACCCAACACATCGGTGCATATTCTGTTACCTTGAAAGACAATCGAAAAATGACTTTCTTGGATACTCCGGGTCACGAGGCTTTTACCGCCATGCGTGCTCGTGGAGCTCAAGTAACTGACGTTGCAATTATTATTGTAGCTGCAGATGATGATGTGATGCCTCAAACAAAAGAAGCAATTTCACATGCTCAAGCGGCAAATGTCCCAATGATTTTTGCCATTAATAAAATAGATAAGCCTGGAGCAAATCCAGATCGAATTCGCGAACAACTTTCTACAATGAATATTCTTGTAGAAGATTGGGGAG
This sequence comes from Flavobacteriales bacterium, assembly GCA_009926125.1. GTDB lineage: Bacteria > Bacteroidota > Bacteroidia > Flavobacteriales_D > Crocinitomicaceae > UBA952. The sequence goes on from RFPM01000038.1 coordinate 6,255, forward strand.
GGAAATACCAGTGTCAAGAAATATCAGCAAAACAAAATCTGAACATTGAACTTTTATTGGACAAAGTTCTTTTAGAAGCAGAAATGTTAGCTTTAAAAGCAAACCCAAATAAAAATGCAGTTGGAACAGTAATTGAATCCTCACTTGATAAAGGGAAAGGATATGTTACCAATATGTTGGTTGAAGCAGGTACAATGCGAGTTGGTGATGTTATTCTTGTTGGTCGTTATTACGGTAAAGTAAGGGCGATGCATGATGAAGTTGGAAATAACATTATTGAGGCTGGACCAGCACAACCTGTCTCTGTTTTAGGAATTGGCGGTGCTCCAAACGCTGGAGATAAATTTAATGTTTTGGATGATGAAAAAGAAGCCAAAACAATTGCCCAAAAAAGAGAGCAATTATACCGTGAACAAGGTCTTCGTACAACAAAACATATTACGCTTGATGAAATTGGCCGTCGTTTAGCGATTGGAGATTTCAAAGAATTAAATGTAATTGTTAAAGGTGATGTGGATGGTTCTATTGAAGCCCTTTCAGATGCATTGATGAATTTGAGTACAGAAGAAATCCAAGTAAACATTATACACAAGGGTGTCGGTGCAATTTCTGAGGCTGATGTGAATTTAGCTTCTGCTTCTGATGCAATTATTATTGGCTTCCAAGTTCGACCTTCCTTAGCTGCACGGAAATTATCAGAGGCTGAACAAATAGATATTCGTCTGTATTCAGTAATTTATAAGGCAATTGAAGAAATTAAAGCTGCAATGGAGGGAATGTTATCTCCTGATATTGAAGAAAAAATAACAGGATCTGCCGAGATTCGTGAAACATTTGACATTACAAAAGTTGGAACTATTGCGGGTTGTTATGTCTTAGATGGCTCAATAAAACGCAGTTCTAAAGTACGTGTCATTCGTGATGGAATTGTTGTTCATACTGGTCTTCTTGGCTCATTAAAACGATTCAAAGATGACGTAAAAGAAGTAAAAAATAATTACGAATGTGGTTTAAATATTGATAAATTTGATGATATACAAGTTAACGATATTATTGAGGCTTTTGAATCATTTGAAGTAGCAAGAAAGTTATAATTCTTCCAATTTTTGAGGGGCTATAGATTTAATTTGTATTTTTGAACTATTAAAAATAGAGAAGTATGTTTATTTTAGGAGTTGTTGGCGGAGGCCAAATATTAATAATCGTTCTAGTAATTGTATTGCTGTTTTTTGGGGGAAAGAAAATTCCAGAATTAATGCGCGGTTTGGGTAAAGGTGTAAAAGAATTTAAAGACGCATCAAAAGGAGAAGAAGCAAATCCTGAGAGTGAAGATAAGCCAGAGAATAAATAATTACAATGTACCGTACGATAACAGAAGTTAAGGAGGGTTTGCTTTCCGGAGATACTGTTTTATCTCTTACGAAATTTTACATTGAAAAAATCAGTCAGAATTTACATTTAAATGCTTTCTTAGAAGTCTTTGAAGACTCTGCAATTGCAGCAGCTATAAGTGTTGACGAGAAAATAAAAAATGGTGCTGCAGGGAAACTTGCTGGAGTAATTATTGGAATCAAAGACAATATCTGTTACAAAAATCATAAGGTTTCAGCAGCATCAAAAATATTAGAAGGCTTCGAATCAATTTATACTGCAACTGCCCTACAGCGCTTATTGGATGAAGATGCTATTGTAATTGGACGATTAAATTGTGATGAATTTGCCATGGGAAGTTCAAATGAAAATTCTGCCTTTGGTCCGGTTGAAAATAATCTTAAAAAGAATTATGTCCCTGGTGGTTCTTCTGGTGGCTCAGCCGTTGCGGTTTCTGCAGGTTTATGTACTGTTTCGTTAGGAAGTGATACGGGTGGTTCTGTGCGGCAACCAGCATCTTGGACAGGAACATATGGAATGAAGCCGACTTATGGTCGTATTAGTCGCTACGGATTAATCGCATACGCTTCGTCTTTTGATCAGATTGGAACATTTACAAATTGTGTTGAAGATGCGCAATTACTTCTTTCAATTATGGCTGGAACTGATGAATTTGATGCAACAAGTTCAACAAAAGAATTAAAATTTGAGGATTCAGATTCTTCAAAGAAATATCGAATTGGTATTATCAAAGAATGCTTTGATCATTCTGGCTTGGATGAAGAGATTCACTCACATTTTCAGAAAATCATTCAGGATTTAAAGCTTAAAGGGCATGAAATTATTGACTTGAGCTTCCCATTTATAGAATATTTAGTTCCTACTTATTATGTCCTAACAACCGCTGAAGCCTCTTCAAATTTATCGCGTTTTGATGGTGTGCATTTCGGTTATCGCAGCTCAGAAGCAAAAGGTGTAGATGAAACCTATATTAAATCTAGGTCTGAGGGATTTGGAATGGAAGTGAAGCGTCGTATTATGGCGGGTACTTTTGTGCTTTCGCATGGTTATTATGATGCCTATTATTCACAAGCTCAAAAAGTTCGGCGTGTACTTAAAAATCAAACGGATAAGATGTTTGAAAAAACAGATATTCTTCTTATGCCTTCCACACCTGGTACTGCATTTGAAAAAAATGCAATAAAAGACCCCATTCAAATGTATCTTCAAGATATATTTACGGTGCATGCAAATCTTACAGGAAATCCAGCTTTAAGTCTCCCATTAGGCAATCATTCTAATGGTTTACCGTTTGGATTACAAATAATGTCTACTACTTTTGATGAATCAACACTATTTCAATTTGCTAAAATATTGGAGGACTTATAAATGAATAAATTACTTTCTTTATTACTTTTTTCCCCTGTCTTTTTCTCATTTGGACAAAGGCCTGCACACCTTGTAAAACCATCTGATTCTTTAGATACAATTGCTTTTATAAATACTGTTCAACAAAGTTTGAATTTATTTTATGCTGATTATGCAGCTGATTTAACCTATGATTCTATTATCAATTCCTTGAATTATGAACCGAATCAAGCTCCAGCTTTTTCAGATGATATTTATTGTTCGCGGTTGGAAAAAATGAGTTCAATGAGTCCCTTTAAAATGGACTGTAATGCTTCAACACTTTCGACAATTCGATTCTTTTCTGCTCAAAGAAGAGGCTTTATCCGTGTAGCTTTAGGTCGTTCAGCGCTATATTTTGATATGTTTCGAGAGAAGCTTGTAGAGTATGGACTGCCAATCGAACTTCGATTTCTTTCTGTTATTGAAAGTGGATTGAGACCACAGGTAAAATCGAGGGCTGGTGCTTTGGGCTTATGGCAATTTATGTATAAAACAGGCTTGTATTTTGGTCTTGAAGAAAATTCATATATCGATGATAGAATGGATCCCGACAAAGCAACGGATGCTGCATGCCGTTATTTAAAGCAGTTATATGGTATTTATGGTGACTGGAATTTAGCACTTGCTGCATATAATGCTGGTCCGGGAAATGTAAATAAGGCAATCAGACGATCAGGTGATAAAAAAACATATTGGGAAGTTCGCCCTTTTCTTCCAACTGAAACGCAAGGATATGTTCCAAATTTTATTGCAGCTGCATATCTCATGACCTATCATGCTGAGCATAATATTATCCCAATGGAAGCCAAAATTCATAATTCACAATTAGATACAATGTGCTTTAAAAAAGGTGTTCATATGAATACAATCTCACAAATATTAGCTTGGGACTTGGATGAGATTAAAAGCTTAAATCCAGTATATAAATCCACGTATATTCCAAAAACTACTCCTGCCCGCTGTGTCACTGGACCTCTTGAAAAAATAACACTTTTGGTAAGCATTGAAGACTCTCTTTATTTGCTTGAAAAATCTATTTATGATCCTGTCGTACTTCCACCTTTACCGGTTGAGGTTTCAAATGATTCTTTAAAGATAATTGAGGTTGCTAATGTTCAAGATAGTTTAATAAATATAGAAAATCTTAAGTATCACAAAGTACAATCCGGGGAGAACCTTAAAAATATTTCTTTAAAATATAATGTGACGATTGAGCAATTAATGGAGTGGAATGCATTGAGAACAACAAATATTTACATTGGTCAAAAACTAAAACTATATAGTATTGAAAAACCAGTAATTGAAACGGTAGTTCCAAAACCCGTTAAAAAATATTATAACGTAAAAAGCGGAGATTCTTTTTCTCGTGTGGCTCAAAAACATAATTTAACACAAGGTCAACTTCAAAATTTAAACCCTGGGATTAATATTAATAGAATTACAGTTGGGCAAAGATTAAGAATAAAATAATTGATTATTATGCATTTTAAAAATTCATTTTTTTTATTTTTTGCTTCCATTTTATTTTTGTCTGCTTGTGGCAGAAAATTCAAGGATACTGGTCTTCATGTAACTGGAAAAGTTGGAGAAATATTAGTGGTATGTGATCAAGCAATTTGGAATTCTGAGATTAAAGCGCACTTAGACTCACAACTGACACAATTTATTATGCCCTACTTTCCTGATGTTACGACTTTTGAATTGATTCATAGGAAAACTCAAAATTTTGACGGAGCAATTCGTAGACATCGTAACATCCTTTTTTTAGAAATCGATTCTGAGCGAAAAGAAAAGTTTGGGCTTATTCAGTCTAGAAAAGATGTTTGGGCAAATCGACAATTAGTTATTGATCTTAAGGCAAAGGATTACAACCAATTACTTGAACTTTGTAAGGAAGGAATGCAAACAGTTCACGCTCAATTTGATTTTTCAGAATGGAAGCGAATTCTTCTTAATTTTCAGGCACAAAATAATAGACCTATTCAAGTTAAAATAAACAAGAATTTCGGTATTAATTTAGCTTTGCCAGATGCCTCCACTATAGTTACTTCACGACCAAATTTCTACCGTATTGAATTGCCAACTGCATCGCGACCAATAGAATTTGTTGGAACAGGAACGCAAGATATTGGTTCGGTTTTAACAGGTATTATGATTTACCAATATGATTTTATCGATTCTTCCCAATTCTTATTAGATAATTTGTTAAAAGCTCGTGATACAATGCTGCGGTATAATGTGCCTTATGAAACCGATGGTTTGTACATGGGAACACAGTATAATAAATTTGTTTTTCCAGAATCAACGGCTACATTTAATTATAATAAAAGCGTTAAGGGAATAGAAGTTAGAGGAATGTTTCAATTTACTGGTAAGGATGTTCATTCAACTGGTGGTGCTTTTTGGGCCTTTCATTTCCTTCATCCTAAGTCAAAAAAACTGATTTGTATAAGTGGTTATGTTGATGCTCCTTCTACAACTAGTTGGACGCAATCCTTGCGCGAAATCCAAGCGATTTGGAAAAGTGTTGAAATTTTATAAATCCAATGCAGCCAAAACTAAGTGCAGTTATTATTACCTTCAACGAAGAAAGAAATATTCAGCGTTGCATAGAATCATTACTTCCTGTTGCAGATGAAATTATTGTTGTAGATTCTTTTTCAACTGATCGAACAGAAGAAATTTGCAAATCGTATGATCTTCAATTTATAAAACATGCTTTTGAAGGTCATATCGAACAAAAAAATGTTGCCTTATTGAAAGCAAATCATGAATGGATTTTATCGGTAGATGCTGATGAAGCACTCTCTGAAACATTGCAAAAAGCCGTTAAAAAAAGTCTTGAAGCGCCTCAATTTGATGCGTATTCGATGAATAGATTAACTAATTATTGTGGAAAATGGGTAAAATATTGCGGTTGGTATCCAGATACAAAAGTCCGCTTGGTAAAAAAAAATAAAGCTCATTGGACAGGGACAAATCCACATGATAAATTAGAGTTAAAAGAGAAGTCGCAAGTGGGCAGCTTACAAGGAGATTTATTGCATTACTCTTATTATACAAAAGAAGATCATTTCAAACAAATCGAGTATTTTGGCAGTATTTCTGCAAAGGAGCTATTTCTAAAAGGAAAAAAAATCTCTGTGTTTTTACTTTATTTAAAAGTTATTACTCAGTTTTTTAAAAGTTACTTAGTGAAACTTGGATTTTTAGACGGGAAAACGGGGTGGCATATATCGTCTCGAAGTGCTTACGCAACTTTAAGAAAATATCAGATTTTAAGAAAAATGTACCAATAAAATCATGGATAAAATTATAATCTCACGTACAGATAGTATTGGCGATGTCATTTTAACCTTGCCACTTTGTGTATGGTTGAAAAAGCAATTTCCTCAATCAGAATTGGTTTTTTTAGGTCGAACATATACAAAAGATATCATTGCCTGTTTTGATGTAGTTGATACAT
>RFPM01000039.1 GCA_009926125.1 Flavobacteriales bacterium
TTTGCTGGAGAAAAATCCATGACGACTTTGTCAATGTCCGGAGTTGGTGCATCAGCGCATCTTGGCATCCGCTTTGAATTCTTTAGACATTTCTTTCTTCAGGCAAATAATAGCGTGGGATTTTTATATCAACATCGCGTAAAAACGAGAGGGAATGACCCATACGCATACGCACGACAATCTTTGGGGTATTTTCAAAGTGATCTTGTACTTGGTGGAATTTTTTATCTTCGACCAAAAGATAATTGTAATACCTGTCCAAATTGGTAAAATAAAGGCATGAAATTTCTACTTGTAGGCTTAGGGAATCCCGGTTCTGAATACGAAGAAACTAGACACAACATCGGATTTAAGGTTGTTGATGAACTCGCCAAAGAACTAAAAGTAGATTTTTCGCTTAACAAAGCAGCATTTAGGGCTGAAGGAAAATTCAAGGGAAAAACGCTTGTTTTCATAAAGCCAATAACTTACATGAATCTATCTGGGAAAGCACTTAATTATTGGCTGCAAGCTGAGAAAATCCCGATAGAAAATTTATTGGTAATTACTGATGATATTGCGCTTCCATTTGGCAAATTACGCATGAAAGCGAAAGGAAGTGACGGCGGACATAATGGTTTAAAAGACATCCAAGAAACATTGAAATCAGCTGAGTATGCTCGCTTGCGTTTTGGTGTTGGAAATGATTTTGCAAAGGGTCGGCAATCAGATTATGTGCTTGGGCAATGGACAAACGACCAAGTAATAGAATTACCAGCCAGGATTTCTGTAGCTACAGAATTTATAAAAAGTTTTTGTGTTCAAGGTCTGGATTTAACAATGACTCACTGGAACGGAAAATAAGTAGGATTTATCTGTAAACCTGAGTTCGATTATTAAAATTGGATTCAGACCGCTCAGAAACAATGAGTTACTAATCACACTTTTGAAAATGTATCGGGATACATTGAGAAAGGGTTATGAAGTAAATCGTTGTTTATCAGCGGAAAACTTAATTGCTTTGCATAAAAACCAGTTTTTCATCGTTGTTTCCTCTTGATTTAGCCCGCTAAATCTTCAAGTAAACTCCTTGACTAACAGATTTTTATGACAATCTGAATTCCGATTTTACTATCGAACTCAGGTTGTAAAGAAGTATTCTCAATTTTGTAAGTCCTAAAAAATAAACATATTAAATCCCGGCTCTTTCTTGCAGATTATTTCTTATAAAAACATAAATTTGCACCATGGAACGATTAAAAATAAAGAGTTTACTTGAAAATTCTGCAGGAATTCAATTAGGAAGTGAGATAACAGTAAAAGGTTGGGTACGGGCATTTAGAAGCAATCGTTTCATTCAAATTAATGATGGTTCCTGCCTTGCCTCTTTACAGGCAGTTGTTGATTTTGAAAAATTTGATGCTGCCCTTCTCAAGCGGATTACAACAGGAGCTTGTGTTTCATTGAGTGGCACTTTAATCGCTTCACATGGCGCAGGACAAGCAGTAGAATTGCAAGTCACAAGCATTGAACTTATTGGCGACGCGCATCCAGATGATATTCAAAAAACAGTAATGCAGCCAAAGCGGCACAGTTTAGAGTTTTTGCGTGAGCAGGCACATTTGCGTTTTAGAACCAATACTTTTGGTGCAGTATTTAGAATTAGACATGCTGTTTCCTTTGCAATTCATAAATTTTTTAACGATAGAGGTTTTTTCAACCTCCACACGCCAATCATAACAGGATCTGACGCGGAAGGAGCTGGAGAAATGTTCCGTGTTTCTACACTCGACCCAAAAAATCCTCCATTGAATGAGGATGGAACTATTAATTACAAGGAAGATTTTTTTGGAAAGCAAGTCAACTTAACGGTCTCAGGACAATTGGAAGCAGAATTAGCGGCCTTAGCTTTGGGGCAAGTTTATACTTTTGGACCAACATTTCGCGCAGAAAATTCTAACACTTCAAGGCATTTAGCAGAATTTTGGATGATTGAACCGGAAGTTGCCTTTAATGATTTGCAAGACAACATGGATTTAACAGAGGCCTTCTTGAAATATCTTTGTAGCTATGTAATGGAAAACTGCAAAGAAGATTTAACGTTTTTAAGTGAGCGAGATGCACAAGATCAGCAACAAAAACCACAGCAAGAACGTTCGGAAATGTCGCTAATTGAAAGAATAAAATTCGTTATCGAAAATCCATTTAAGCGCTTGACGTATACTGAAGCCATTGAAGTACTAATGAATTCAAATCATTATAAAAAGAAAAAATTCAACTATCCTGTAGAATGGGGAATTGACTTACAAAGTGAGCACGAACGTTATTTAGTGGAGAAAGAATTTAAATGTCCTGTAATTTTAACCGACTATCCCGCAAAAATAAAAGCTTTTTACATGCGCATGAATGATGATGGAAAAACAGTTGCTGCAATGGATGTTTTGTTTCCTGGAATCGGAGAAATTGTGGGTGGCTCGCAACGTGAAGAACGCTATGAGATGTTACATCAGAAATGTGTAGAATTTGGAATTGACCCTGAAGAATTATCTTGGTATATGGAAACCCGAAAATTTGGAACAGCACCTCATGCTGGATTTGGTTTAGGATTTGAGAGAATGATCATGTTTGTAACCGGAATGACAAATATCCGCGATGTAATTCCTTTCCCTCGAACACCTCAAAATGCGGCTTTTTAGAAATTCTCTAGCTGCTAAACGCTGATTTAACAGAGGCTAATTTGTCACTTAAGATCTTAAAATCTTCATCTGCATGTTGGTCGTTCCGAAAAATAAAATCTGAAGTATTCATATACGGCTCAATAAAATTGGCGTAGCAAGGTAAAACATGATTTTCCCATTGGTAAAGAATATCTTCTCGAGAATAACCACGTGTTTCTTGGTCTCTGTAAATTCTCCGGTCTAGTTGTGTTGCATGATCCACATCTACAAAAATGCTATAATCCAGCGATTTAAAAACTTCTTTATAATGAAAGAGAAACAAGCCCTCAACAATAATAAATGCGCTTGGTTGAATGGTAATCAAGACATTTTTGTCTGGCGGCGAATTAAAGAAATATTCTTTGACTTCAATTGCTTTTCCTTGCATTAAACTTTTTAAATCTGCAGTTAATCGCTCTTCGTCAATGGCAGTTGGCAAATCAAAATTTACGATTCCATTGCTATCAAGTTGTTGCATGGATTTTGGAAAATAATAATTATCCATAGAGAATATAGAAGGTCTTACCTCGCCAAAAATGTCAGATAATCTGCGCAATAAAGTGGTTTTCCCTGCTCCGAAAAACGCCAGTTTTTTTAATAAAATAGGTGCTTTCAGACAAGCTTGAGTAATACATTAAAAATGCCTCTACATTTCCATAGTTTATCGCTTGATCAACAACAGCAAAACACCAACGATCAGCATAGGTTTTGTCTGGAAAGAAAACCTCTCTTTGTTTTGAAAGCTCTTTATTTTTTGTGAAAAAACTATGTTTTATAACTAAAAATTGCCTGTTTTGAAGGCTGTCATTTTCTGAATTAAAAGTAACATTATTTTGAATAAATCCTTTTTTCCATTTAGCATCTTTCTTTGAATGACTTCCCCTATGAGCAAGTAAAACTGAAAACTGTTCGCTACTTTGTGGGCTTGCCCAAGTGAAATTAGTTGAAAGATCACTGTAATTCTTCGCTGTTTTAGTGGTATCTGGAATATATGAAAAAACAAAGGGGTCAAGTCCAGCAACCAACCAAGTGGCATTCTTAAATGCTTTTAAAGAAGGAGTTTTCTCCCTTAGAAAATTAGCATCTAGCTCCTGAAATTTAGTCTTATCTAATATTTTTACAGAATTTAAGGACTTCACAAAAACTAAATCAATGGAGCTGTTATAGCCTTCCTTTTTCAGTTTTTGAGCGATTTGACTTGCATTTAAGTTTAAGATTTTAAGTCGAATACCCGTTTTTTTTGAAAAACGCTTAAAAAGCACTGTGTCTTTTGCCTCTAAGAAATCAGAAGCAAGTACTAATTTTTTACTTATTTCAGGTTTTGCCTCCTCTATTTTACAAGCTACAAGAACGAGACCTAAGAAAAGGGGCAGTAAGAACTTACTATAAACCATTGCTCTTGCCATTATCCTCCTATAATTTTTTTAATATCATTTAACTTCATTAATGCTTCAACTGGCGTAAGGATATTGATGTCGATATTGATTAATTCCTCGTGAATTTGTTCTAGAACTGGATCATTTAATTGGAAAAAGCTAAGTTGCATGTTACCATCTTTTGCGCTTTTTGCGTCTATTTTTTTTGCTTTGCCACCAACAGAAGCATGGGAATTTTCCAAATCTTTTAATACGTGTTCTGCGCGCGCAATTACAGAATTTGGCATTCCCGCCATTCGGGCAACATGAATTCCAAATGAATGCGCACTTCCTCCGGCTACTAATTTCCTTAAAAACAGCACTTTTTCTCCCATTTCTTTCACCGAAACATTAAAGTTGTGAATCCGCGAAAATTGTTTTTGCATTTCATTTAATTCATGGTAATGCGTTGCAAACAAGGTTTTACATTTTGCCTTTGGATTCTCGTGTAAATATTCCGCAATTGCCCAAGCAATAGAAATTCCATCATAGGTGCTTGTACCTCTACCAATTTCATCCAATAAAATCAAGCTCCGTGCAGAAATATTATTTAAAATACTTGCGGTTTCGTTCATTTCTACCATAAAAGTAGATTCGCCAGAGGAGATATTATCTGATGCACCAACGCGGGTGAAAACTTTATCTACGAGTCCAATTTTTGCGCTATCTGCAGGAACGAAAGACCCCATTTGTGCCATCAGGACAATCAAAGCAGTTTGTCGTAAAATCGCACTTTTTCCACTCATATTCGGACCGGTAATCATAATCATTTGCTGCGTTTCATTGTCGAGAAAAATATCATTTGCAATGTATTCTTCTCCATGTGCTAAGCGTTTTTCAATAACAGGATGCCTTCCATTTTTAATGTCGAGAATAAAACCATTGTTAATTTCTGGGCGCTTATAGTTATTCGCTTGTGCAATGGTTGAAAAGGAAAAAAGGCAATCTAAACGAGCTACAATAAGTGCATTGTACTGAATTGGGTGGATGTAATCGGCCATTCCTACTACAAGTTCTTGAAAAAGCTGTAATTCAATGACCAGCATTTTTTCTTCAGCGCCGAGTATTTTACTTTCATACTCTTTCAGTTCTTCTGTGATATATCTTTCCGCATTTACCAAGGTTTGCTTGCGAATCCAGTCTTCTGGAACCTTGTCTTTGTGTGTATTTCGGACTTCTATATAATATCCGAAAACATTATTGAAAGAAATTTTTAAACTTGGAATTCCAGTTCGCTTTGCTTCAATATTTTGTAAATTTTCTAGATAATCTTTTCCTTTAAAAGAAATCTCTCGCAATTCATCCAACTCATTATGACAACCTTGCCGAATTACCATTCCTTTTCCAATCTGTCCTGCTGGCTCATCTACCAATGTTTCACCAATTAACTTTATTAATGATTCACAAGAATGAACCTGTTCCATCATTTTTTGCAAGGAGGCAGGCGCTCCGTCACTTACTATTTTTTGGATTAATGGAATTTGTAGGAGTGTCCTTCGCAAGTGCATCACTTCCCGAGGATTTACTTTTCCCACAGCAACTTTTGAAATCAAGCGTTCTAAATCTCCAATTTCGCGTAAATGCTTTCCAAGTTCAAAAGAGATTTGTTCATTTGCCACGAAATAATCTACTACATCTAGGCGTTCTTCAATTGGTTTTTGGTCTTTCAATGGAAGCACCATCCAACGTTTCATGAGTCTCCCGCCCATTGGGGTCAATGTTTTATCTAAAATATCTGCAAGTGTAATCGCATTTTCATTGGATGAGGTAATGAGTTCCAAATTGCGAATTGTAAAGCGATCCAACCAAACGTAACGTTCTTCTTCAATGCGCGAAATGGAACTGATATGTCCCAATTTTTGATGTTGATTCTCATTTAAATAATGAAAAATTGCTCCAGCCGCGATAATAGCATCTGGTAAATTATCTACACCAAATCCTTTTAATGATTTCGTACCGAAATGTTTTGTTAGGCATTCCGTTGCGAACTCCTCTCCAAAAACCCAGTCTTCCAAGCGGAAAGTGTAGTACTTTTCTCCGAAAATTGCTTGAAAATCTTTTGTCCTATTTTTTTGATAGATAATCTCGCTTGGAGAAAAGCCACTCAAGAGCTTGTCTATGTAATCTTTGTCACCTTGAGCAACTAAAAATTCACCGGTAGAAACATCTAAGAAAGCAACACCAAGGTTTGATTTACCGAAAAAAACAGAACACAAAAAGTTATTTTTCCCTTGTTCTAATACTTGATCATTAAATGAAACTCCAGGAGTTACAAGTTCCGTTACACCTCTTTTTACAATTGTTTTTGTCATTTTCGGATCTTCCAACTGATCGCAAATTGCAACACGCTGTCCTGCTCTCACAAGTTTCGGAAGATAGACGTCTAAAGAATGATAGGGGAATCCTGCAAGTTCTATTTCTCTCCCAGAACCATTTTTTCGTTTTGTGAGGATGATTCCTAAAATCCGTGAGGTTTTTATGGCGTCTTCCCCAAATGTTTCATAAAAATCCCCAACGCGAAAAAGCAATAAGGCCTCAGGATGACGCGCTTTAATTTGATTGTATTGCTTCATCAAAGGTGTTTCCGCAATCTCTTTTTCGGGGCTAATTTTCGACAAGGGTATTGATTGTTAATTTCAAATATAAAGATAAGAAAAAATTTATTGTTGGAACACCTTGATTGTTTTTTACCTTTACAAACTACATTATGAGCATAGAAAACAATAAGAAACTCAAACTTTGGGAACTTGATAGATTAAGCGAGGAGCAGTTTAAATCTCAGGCAAAAAATCCACTTATTGTGATTTTAGATGATATTCGCTCCTTAAATAATATTGGTTCTTTTTTTCGCACAGCTGATGCTTTTAACATTGAAAAAATTTACCTCTGTGGAATTACAGCTTGCCCACCACATAAAGACATTCATAAAACTGCTTTGGGAGCAACTGAAACAATTGTCTGGGAATACCGCGAAAACATCGAAGAATTAGTGCAAGAATTAAGTCTTCAAGGCATAGCAATTTGCACTATTGAACAAGCGGAAAAAACACTTTTCCTTCAAAATATTTCTGAACTAAGAGAGGAAAAATTTGCGTTGATTTTCGGTAATGAAGTAAATGGCGTGAAACAAACAATTGTCGATCGTTCGAATTATGTTATTGAAATACCACAATTTGGTACAAAACACAGCCTAAATGTGAGTGTTTGCGCAGGAATTGTTCTTTGGGAATTTTGCAAAAAGTACCTATAAAAAGCTATTTATTTTACGTTTTTAACGGAAGAAATATGATTTGCTAATTACACAAACAGAGAGATTAATTAGAAAAAGGGTAAAAATTCCCTTAAATTCGCAGGGATGAATCTCTATTCGCACAAACAACGTTGGAAAATCACCTTGCTCCTTTTATCACTTTTTATAATTGGCGCTTCCTTGTTTGTATCAAATTCAATGATAGAAAAAATATCGCTAAGAGAAAGAGGAAAAGCGCGACAATGGGCGGAAGCAATAAAGAAAAAGGGCGAACTTGTACAGTTAACAAATCAGATTTTTAATGAACTCCGCGAGAAAGAAAAACAAAAAATTCTACTCATTGAAGAAGCCCAAAAAACAATTTTAAGTGGCTCAGACTTATCAATGAATCAAGATCTTGATTTTGCAATTAAAATCATCAAAAATAACAAAGATATTCCTGTTATTTTATTAAATGACGATGGTTCTGTTGCTCAGCAGAGAAACATAGCGCTTAACGATTCTGCGAATGCAATTCCAAGTGATTCTGTTTTACAAAAATTAGCAAAGGAATGGAAATTGGCAGGGCGAGTATTTGAAATCGAAGTTTATAGAGGAATGTTTATGACTTTTGTTTATGGCGAATCTCGTGAGTTACTTCGTTTAAAAAAGGAAAGTGATGCTATTCTATCTTCTTTTACAAGTCAATTACTTGATAATTCTGATTTAATTCCAGTTTTATTAATAGATAAAAAAACACAAACAATTGAAGCTAGTAATTTGCTTCCAGAACAACTAAAAGAGGAAGTATTAAAAAGCACAATTAAATCCTTAGCTGCGGAAAATACTCCTTTAACACTCAATTTTGGTTCGGGAGAAAAGATACTTTATTTTAGTGATAGCCCAGAAGTACGTCAATTAATTTGGTTCCCTTACATTCAATTTAGTGTTATTGCATTAATTGTAATCATTGGTTATTTGATGTTTTCTACCTTTCGTAAAGCAGAACAAAATCAAGTTTGGGCAGGCATGGCTAAGGAAACAGCGCATCAATTGGGAACACCACTTTCTTCAATGATGGCTTGGGTTGCACATTTAGAAGCAAGTAAAACAGATCCAATGGTAATCGAAGAAATGCACAAAGATTTAGATCGTTTAGAAAAAATAACAGATCGCTTTTCTAAAATCGGCTCAGGTGCAAAATTAACAGACGAAGATTTAATGCTTACTATTGGAAACAATTTGGATTACTTGAGGGCGCGTTTATCAGATAAAATCACAATCAGCTTTTCACTTGTTGGAGAGGCTCCTGTAATTGTTAAGCACAATGCGGCCTTGATTGAATGGGTGATTGAAAACATTTGTAAAAATGCCGTTGATGCAATGGATGGAAAAGGAGATTTAACCATTGAGATTTCTAGGGAGTCAGGTTTCGTTCACATTGACATTAGTGATACAGGAAAAGGATTGACGCCAAAGCAATTTAAAACAATTTTTCAACCGGGATTTTCTACAAAGAAAAGAGGTTGGGGCCTTGGACTCACGCTCGTAAAACGGATTATTGAAGAATACCACAAAGGGAAAGTCTTTGTGCTGAAATCTGAAATTGATAAGGGAACTGTTTTTCGAATTAGTATTCCTTCCTAAATCTCTCTGCTCGCTAATAAGATGTTGAAACAAGTATATTTTACAAAAAAGCGATTATTTTAAAAACAATTTTTTACTTTTGTAAAAAATTAGTGTGAAACAACTATTCAAATTATCTTTAGTTTTTCTTGTTTTTCTTTCGATTGTATTTCAATCTTTGTCATTCTATATCCCTTCGTTTAATGAGGAAATTTCTGAAATCGTGTTAATTGAATTTGAAGAAGAGAATGAAGAATCTGAAAAAGAAATAAAGGAAGAAGAAAACCTCAAAAATGATTCGTTTCATATTCCAATTCCAGTTCAAATTTTTGTTCCCTCTTTGCTTTCAAATGGCGATAATTTTCTCTTTAATTACCGTTCTCCAGCACTCGCTTTTTTAAGTCCTCCTCCGGAAAAACTGTCCTAAACAGTAAATAAAAATCTCTTTTTTACTGAATTAATTTTCCTGCAATAGCAGGAATAGCTTGTTTATTCAAGTTTTTACAGTTTTTATTTCCATTTTTTAACTTATATAAAGCATGAAAAATTTCTTTAAAGATTTCAGGCACGATTTACCTGCAAGTATTGTCGTGTTTTTTGTGGCGGTTCCCTTGTGTCTTGGAATTGCTCTTGCATCCGGAGCGCCGCTATTTGCCGGGCTTATTGCAGGAATTGTTGGTGGTATCATCGTTGGTGCTTCAAGCGGTTCTGCTTTGGGCGTAAGCGGACCAGCTGCAGGTTTAGCAGTAATCGTTTTAACTGCTATAGCAAAACTTGGAGGATCATGGGAAATGTTTCTTATGGCTGTTGTTTTAGCGGGTCTTTTCCAAGTTATTTTAGGATTTGCGAAAGCAGGGGTTATCGCCAATTTTTTCCCTTCGTCAGTAATTCAAGGAATGTTAACGGGAATTGGCTTATTAATCATCTTAAAACAACTTCCTCACGCTTTGGGCTGGGATAAGGATGCTTTTGGAGAGGAAGATTTTTTTCAGCCTGATGGTGAAACAACCTTCTCTGAAATTTTAAAAGCCTTTGAATTCTTTTCAGTTGAAGCAATAATTATCTCAGGGATTTCACTAGTGATTTTAGTGTTATGGGATACTATTCTTTCTAAAAAGCATAAAGTATTCTCATTGATTAATGGTCCTTTAATAGTCGTTCTATTTGGTATTGCTCTGAATTATTGCTTTCAGAACAACATTGTTGGCGGTACTTTATCTCCTGAACACTTGGTTAGAGTTCCTGTTCCAAGTAGTTTCTCTGATTTTATAAGTCAGTTTACGCTGCCGGATTTTTCAGGAATTACAAATAGTAAGGTTTGGGAAATCGCACTTGTGTTAGCGCTAGTTGCTAGTATAGAAAGCCTACTTTGTGTCGAGGCTACTGATAAGTTGGACATTAACAAACGTGTAACTCCAACAAATAGAGAATTAAAAGCACAGGGTTTGGGTAATATTGTTTCTGGTTTAATTGGTGGTCTTCCTATTACACAAGTAATTGTGCGCAGTTCCGCAAATATTTCTTTCGGTGGTAAAACGAAATTATCTGCAATAATCCATGGTTTTTTGATTTTGCTAAGCGCATTAACAATGGCAAGTGTTTTGAATATGATCCCATTAGCAAGTTTAGCAACTATACTTTTGCTAGTAGGATATAAATTAGCGAAACCTGCCTTTTTTAAAGAAGTATATAAATTAGGTTGGGAGCAATTTATTCCTTTCATTACTACAGTTATTGTGATAATCTTAACTGATTTATTAAAAGGAATTGCAGCAGGATTAGTAATCGCGCTTTTTTTTACCTTGCGAAATCTCTACAAGAATTCTCATTCTATGGAGGAGGAAGTAAATCCAAAAACTACCCAAAAATCCTACAAGCTTTATTTGGGTGAATATGTATCTTTTTTTAACAAGGCAAATATCTCAGCTACTCTAGTAAGTATACCGAATAATTCTGATATACACATTGATTATTCAAAATCTAAATTTATAGCCCATGATGTTGCCGAATTAATTAAAGAATATGAAATAAAGGCAAAGGAAAAAAATATTAATGTTCAAAAAATCAATTTTATAAATACAAAACATAAATAATAACTTAAATATAAAAAATATGACAAATTCAAAATTTACAGCCGAAATGGTGACAGAAACATTGCAAGTATGGTGTGACAATATAGTAGCTGTTGGAAAAGTCCACTCAGAAGGTGGAGATGTTAGAGCAATAGCAAATAAAGTTTTAACAGATAATTATGATTATGACAGTGGCAAAGTGTTATTTAAACCAACATTAACGTTTGGTGAACAAACTTTTCGAGCAACAAAAGATAGCGCAACTTCCTACTTTATCGGTGGAGATTCAAATTTCCCAAATGATATTGGTTTTAAGCTAAAGCCATGGGTTAAAGCTTGGTTTACAGAAGAAGATTATATTTTGCATGACAATTTAGCAATCGTACAATGTAATGTTCACTTAATAGGCGAAAACGGCGATCAGGTTTTTGTGAATAAAAGTTTCGTGTTTAAAATATGTGCCGACGAAAGAATAAGAATCGTATTACACCATTCTTCACTTCCGTTTGTTCCGGAATCACTTAGCTAATATTTTTATCACTTGGTTCTTCAATAAAAGACAACAATTTCTTGTTGTCTTTTTTAGTTTAAATTAAATTATTGAGTATTCGTATTCTCATAAAATACCATTTTTGCGGTATAGTTTAAAATCATTCTAAATAAAATCTTGCCTCCGAATTAATGGGTATTAAAGTTTGAAAATTAAAATGATGGGATTGAAATAGTTAAGCTTATCTCGATACAACCCCAGCAAGCTGTGGCCACTCGATAAGCTTTGTTGTGAGCTAGCTGAGTGCTTCTCTCGATACAACCACAGCAAGCTGTGGCCACTCGATAAGCTTTGTGTGATCTAGCTTAGTGCTTTTCTTGATACACTTTATGGGAGCTAGCCGAGTGTTCCGACCGGAGGGCGGAATGTATCGAGGCTAGCGGTTCGCTTCTCTCGATACAACCCCAGCAAGCTGTGGTCACTCGATAAGCTTTGTTGTGAGCTAGCTGAGTGTTTCTCTCGATACCCTTTATGAAAGCTAGCCGAGTGTTCCGACCAGAGGGAGGAATGTATCGAGGCTAGCGTTTGAAATCTTTCTTTGCTAACTTCCTTAATGTTTCAATTTCTCCTTTAATAAGAGCAGTCTTTTTATCATGTGACCACCTTTGAACCTGTTTTTCACGATAAAATGCATGGTCAATTCTAGAAAACTCTTCTGAATAAATCAAGACTACGGGTTGGTGCATTGTTGTGTGAATGGCTCCTTTTCCTGATTGATGTTGCATTAGTCTTCGTTCTAAATTACGAGTACTTCCGGTATAGTAAGTTCCGTTCCCGCAAATTAAGATATACATGTGACACACCATTATATTAAGTTTATTTAAGTAAGATACAAATTATTTGAATCGCTTGTATAAGAAATTTTCTCAGTTAATATTTCGA
>RFPM01000040.1 GCA_009926125.1 Flavobacteriales bacterium
GGCAACGGGGAGCAATCTAGAAGGCGAATCAATCGTTTCATTCACTTCTTGGTACAAGCGATTAATTACCGTGTTTTGTTCTGTACTTAGTGGCGAATTTCCTCCTTGAGCAATAACATCTAAGACCAATTTCTTCAATTCTGTCAAATCCTTTTTCATGTCGAATAAAAACTTGTACATCAACTCTCGCTCTGAAAAACTATCTTTTTCTTCACCAATTACTGAGGGCATTTTTTCTGTTATAATAGGCATATAGCCACTCAAAATAAAATCATCAATTTCTCTTTCCGTTTCAATTACAGATAATTGTTCCACTAAGTTTTTTAGTTGACGAATATTACCTGGCCATGGATAATCTTGAAGAATTTCAACAGCTGATTCAGTAAGTTTAATTGCAGGCATTCTATATTTTTCTGCAAAATCATGTGCAAATTTTCTAAAAATCAAATGAATATCCTCTTTTCGTTTTCTTAGAGCCGGAAGTTGAATCGGTACTGTGCTTAAGCGATAGAATAAATCTTCTCGGAACTTTCCAGAAGAAATTGCTTTTTGCATGTTTTCATTCGTTGCAGCTACAACGCGTACATTTGTTTTTATAGCCTTAGAAGATCCAACTCTAATAAACTCTCCCGTTTCTAGTACACGAAGTAAACGAACTTGCGTCTGCATCGGTAATTCAGCTACTTCATCTAAAAATATTGTTCCATTATTTGCTACTTCAAAATAACCTTGACGACTTCCGCTTGCTCCTGTAAACGAACCTTTTTCGTGTCCAAATAATTCTGAATCAATTGTTCCTTCTGGAATCGCGCCGCAATTTACAGCAATATATTCTCCGTGTTTTCTTGCGCTAAGGTGATGAATTACTTGTGGAATGATTTCTTTACCGGTTCCGCTTTCACCCATAACTAAAACAGAAATATCAGTTGGAGCAACCTGCATGGCAACTTCTAAAGACCTATTTAATAAAGGTGAATTGCCAATGATTCCAAAGCGCTGTTTTACTTGTTGAATCGTCATTTTATGAATTTATTTTGTTGCCTCACCTAGTAAAGTTGCAGATGTACAAGAATCAATACGCACCATCACATAAGCACCTTTTTGAAAACTTAATTTTGGAAAAATCACCATTGAATTTCTGCTTGTTCTTCCACACAAGTAATCAGATGAACGCTTTGAAAAACCCTCCACTAAAACTTTTTGGACGGTTCCAATTTGTTTTTTATTCGACATCAGAGCAAATTCGCGTTGTTTTTCAATTATTTCCTCGAGCCTTCTTCCTTTCACATCTTCAGGGACATCATCTGTAAATCTTCTCTCAGCAAGTGTTTTTGGTCGTTCAGAATATTTATACATAAATGCAAAATCAAATTCAACCAAATCCATTAAAGAAAGAGTATTTTTATGTTCCTCCTCTGTTTCACCACAGAAACCAGAAATAATATCTGTCGTAATTGCACAATTTGGAACTATATTTTGGATAGCAGCAATGCGTTCTAAATACCATTCTCTTGTATATCCTCGATTCATTCGAAATAAGACATCAGAATCTCCAGATTGAACTGGAAGATGAATACAAGAACAAATATTCTCATATTTTGCCATTACTATTAAGACATCATCTGTCATATCTTTTGGGTGAGAAGTACTAAAGCGAATGCGTAAATCAGGAGAAAGTAAAGCTACCCTTTCCATAAGTTGAGCAAAATTAGTTGTAGGGATATTTTGATCTTTAATTTCACCTTTAGAGGAAATGTTCCAACGATAACTATCGACATTTTGTCCCAATAAAGTTACTTCTCTATATCCTTTCTCAAATATTTCTTTACATTCATTAACAATACTTTCAGGATCTCTTGATCGTTCTCTGCCTCTTGTAAATGGAACGACGCAGAAAGAACACATATTATCACAACCTCTCATGATCGTAACAAAAGCAGAAATTCCACCTTGATCCAATCTGACTGGCGAAATATCAGCATAAGTTTCATCACGAGAAAGCAAAACATTTACAGCTTTTTGTCCAGTTCCAACCTCTTCAACTAAATTTGGTAGATCGCGGTAAGCATCAGGACCTGCAACTATGTCAACAAGTTTCTCTTCCTCTAGAAGTTCAGCTTTTAGCCTTTCTGCCATACAGCCAAGAATACCAACAATTAAATCAGGATTTTTATCTTTTTTCTTTTTGAAGTCCGTTAAACGTTGTCTAACTCGTAATTCTGCATTTTCTCGAATCGAACAGGTATTTATTAAAATTATATCTGCCTCATCAACATTACGAGTTGTTTCATATCCTTGATTTGACATAATCGATGCTACAACCTCACTATCTGAAAAATTCATCTGGCAGCCATAGCTTTCGAGGTATAATTTCTTCCCGTTTATTGCTTGCTTATCTTTTACAGGATATAAAATTGCTTCACCTTGAACTGACTCATCAATAACTTTATTTTCAATTGACATATATCTTCTAAAATCAAGTGCAAACTTACAAAATATAAAACTTATGACAAAATGTCAGCGTAAAAATTTGTAAGCGTTTAGACAAAGAATAATTGATTAAATAACCATAGGTTAAAAAAAATAAAATGAAAAATTAGAACAAAGAGTTTGCGAGTTCAATTATTTTACAATTACATTTGTGCCTTTCAATTTATAAAAATTAAATGGCAAAAAATCTTGTAATCGTTGAGTCACCTGCAAAAGCTAAGACTATCGAAGGGTATTTAGGAAGTGAATTTATAGTAAAATCTAGTTATGGCCACGTCAGAGATTTAGCAAAAAAGGGGCTTGCAATAGAGATTGACAATAAATTTAACCCACTTTACGAGGTTACTCCTGATAAAAAACAATTGGTTACAGAATTAAAAAAATTAGTCAAAGAATCTGAAGTAATTTGGTTAGCAACAGATGAGGATCGTGAGGGAGAAGCTATTTCTTGGCACTTGTATGAAACATTGGGGCTTAGTAAAAAAGAAACAAAGCGAATTACGTTTAATGAAATTACCAAAACAGCGATTTTAAAATCCATTGAAAAACCAAGAAATATTAATAAAGAATTAGTAGATGCGCAACAAGCTCGAAGAATATTAGATCGAATTGTTGGATTTGAACTTTCACCAGTTTTATGGAAAAAAATTAGACCAAAACTTTCAGCAGGTAGAGTTCAGTCAGTTGCAGTTCGATTAATTGTTGAAAGGGAAAAAGAAATTCAATCTTTTAGTACAAGTACTTTCTTCAGAGTAAATGGCTTATTTCAAGCACTAAAAGGAAATTTAAAAACAGAATATTGTAAGCAATTAGCAGATGAAAGCGAAGCAAAAAAACTTTTAGAAAGGTGTTTAAAAAGTTCTTTCTTTGTTGAAGAAATCCAACAAAAGCCAGCTACAAAAACACCATCAGCGCCATTTACCACATCTACTTTGCAACAAGAAGCAAGCTTAAAACTCGGATTTTCTGTTACAAAAACAATGCTTGTTGCTCAACGACTCTATGAATCTGGTATGATTACCTACATGAGAACAGACTCTGTAAACCTTTCAGAAACAGCAATTCAAGAAGCGAAAAATGCAATTGAGATAAATTATGGGTCTGAATATTCAAAGCCTACAAAATATACAAGTAAAAGTGCAGGAGCTCAAGAAGCACACGAGGCTATTCGACCTTCAGACTTTCAACGAACATCAATTACAGGAGAAAATGACGACATGCGTCTTTATGATCTTATTTGGAAACGGGCAATTTCTTCTCAAATGTCTCACGCTAAATTAGAACGGACAACTATTAAAATTGGAGGTTTAGACAATGGAGATTATTTCACTGCCAAAGGAGAAGTGATTCGTTTTGATGGTTTTTTAAAGGTATATCTTGAATCACAAGTTGAAGACGGTGAAGATGATGATTCAGACGAATCCATTCTTCCAAGTGTTGAAGTAAACGAAAAATTAAAGCAAAAGGAAATAACGGCAACAGAAAGATATACACGACCGCCTGCAAGGTATGTAGAAGCTTCTTTAGTTAAGAAATTAGAGGAATTAGGAATTGGTAGACCATCAACTTACGCACCAACAATTTCAACAATTCAAAAAAGAGGCTACGTTGAGAAAAAAGAACGAGAAGGAGAGCTTAGAAATTTTACCGTTTTAAAATTAAGCAACGAACAAATTAACAGAGAGGTAAAATCTGAAACTACCGGAAAAGATAGAAATAAATTATCGCCTACTGATATTGGAATAGTCGTTACCGATTTTTTAAATCAGCATTTTGATCGCATTATGGATTACAATTTTACAGCAAAAGTAGAAGCAGAATTTGACGAAATTGCTAAAGGGAAAATTCAATGGACAGATATGATGGCGGAATTTTACGAACCCTTTCATGCAAATGTGACAAACACCTTGGAAAATTCTGATCGTGCTTCAGGAGAACGAGAATTGGGGATACATCCTGTTTCAGGGCGTAAAATAATTGTAAGAATAGGAAGATATGGTCCAATGGTGCAAATTGGAGATGAAAAAGAAGATGGCGAAAAAGCACAATTTGCTTCCTTACAAAATAATCAGTCAATCGGATCAATTACACTCGAAGAAGCCCTCGCTTTATTTAAATTACCAAGAACACTCGGAGAATATAACTCAGAAATAGTAAAGGCAAATGCCGGGCGTTTTGGCCCATATATTCAAGTTGGAAAAGTATTTGTATCAATCCCTAAAGGAGAAGAGCCTATGACTATCGAGCTTGATCGTGCAATAGAATTATATATCGAAAAACAAACTGCCGATGCTAATAAATTAATTAAAATTTTTGAAGAAAGACCAGATATTCAATTACTCAATGGGAGATATGGTGCTTATCTAAAAATCGGAAAAGACAATTTTAAACTGCCAAAAGATACCACTCCAGAAAATTTAAGTATTGAAGAATGTATTCATATTTCTAAAAATCAAGCACCAAAAACTGCTAAGAAAAAAGTTTTTAGAAAAAAATAATCCGAAATTTATTGTTATTTTTATGTAAATTTGTTTCATGAATGGAACTGTAAATAAGGTAATTCTTATTGGTAATTTAGGGAAAGACCCAGAGATACGTCGCTTAGAAAATGGTGCTGTTGTAGCAACATTTTCAATTGCCACCTCAGAATCATTTACAGACAAAAATTCAGGAGAAAAAAAAGAAATAACAGATTGGCACGATATTGTACTTTGGCGAGGATTAGCTGAAATAGCTGAAAAATACATCAGAAAAGGAACAAAAATTTACGTTGAAGGAAAATTAAAAAAGCGATCCTGGCAAGACAAAGAAGGAAACACAAAATACAATACAGAAGTTATTGGTGAAGAGTTAACCATTCTTTCTCGCTTAGAAATTTCGGATAAAACAGCTGCCCCGTATAATTCAAGTGGAACTCCAAACCTACCTTCTGACATGCCAGGACTTTCATCGAGTAGCGATGATGATTCCCCATTTTAATATTTATGACGATAAGCGAACCTCCCAGTTACGAATTGTATCAAATTGCCGAAGCAGGATTCAGTACAAATAATTATATTTACTTAGGCATTATAGTTCTTTTGCTCCTTGTTTCAGCAATGATGTCTGGATCAGAATCAGCTTTTTTTTCTCTTAGACCCTTAGATCGGGAAGAGATTAAACAAGAAAATTCTGCAAAATCAAAATTAATCTCTGACTTACTAGCTAAACCTAAGGAATTACTTGCAACTATTTTAATTACAAACAATTTTGTAAATGTTGGAGTTGTTATTTTATCAACTTTTATACTAAACGATTTTTACCCTCCGACAAAGGATTTTGAAATTAAAAGATTTCTTCTTGAGGTATTGGGTATAACATTTGTTTTGTTAATGACAGGAGAAGTAATCCCTAAAATTTTTGCTGCAAAAAATTCTCTAAGAGTTGTTCGGTGGATGGTCTATCCATTAAATATTTTAAGAAAAACACCTCCATTATCTTGGTTGAAAAATCTTTTAGTGAAAGGTTCTTTTTTTATCCAAAAAAATGCAAAAGGAAAAACTAGTATTACAACAGATGAACTAGAACAGGCTATTGCATTGACGAAAGAAGATAGCGATTCGGAAGACGATCATAAAATCCTAGAGGGAATTGTGAAATTTGGAAGAACGGAAGCATGCCAAATAATGACACCTAGAATTGAAGTTGATGCAATTGATATATCCTCAAATTTTAAGGATGTTTTAGCCTTTATTTTAGAAGCTGGTTATTCGAGAATTCCTGTATTTCAAGACACACAAGATAATGTTGTTGGTATTTTATACATCAAAGATTTACTCCCAAATTTAAGTAATCTGGATTATACGGGGTGGT
Source organism: Flavobacteriales bacterium (assembly GCA_009926125.1). Classification (GTDB taxonomy): domain Bacteria; phylum Bacteroidota; class Bacteroidia; order Flavobacteriales_D; family Crocinitomicaceae; genus UBA952. Next base: position 6,343 of record RFPM01000040.1, read on the forward strand.
CTACCGTTATTAGAAAACCCTTTTTTATCCCTGAAAACAAAAAAATAAATGACTTGCTACAAGAATTTAAAAATATGAAAATGCATATGGCAATTGTTGTAGATGAATATGGTGGAGCTTGCGGTATAGTTACTTTAGAAGATATTCTAGAAGAAATTGTTGGTGACATAACAGATGAATTTGATGACGATGAAATTGAATATTCAAAAGTTGATCCATCTACTTTTATTTTTGAAGGAAGAACCTCGCTAAATGATTTATATAAAGTTTTAGGGATTGATGGTCTTGTATTTGAAAATTTAAAGGGTGAAGCTGAAACAATTGGAGGTTTTGTTGTTGAACAAGCAGGTAAAATTTTAAAGAATAAGGAATTTATTGAAGTTGAAAATTTCAAAATCATTGTCGAGTCATCAGATAAAAGGAGAGTGAAATCAATAAAGATTCAAGTAAAATCAAACTAAATGATGAAAAACAATCAAAAATTCTTTATTAGAGTTCTTTTGGCTTTCTTGATTTTGAATGCTTATGCTTGTAAAGAACCAGCACCAGTTCCAAAACCACCGACATACTTAAATATTAATTTTCCAGATCACTCTTATACTTATGTAAAAGTAGATTGCCCCTATGAGTTCAAATTAGCATCCCTGTATAATTATAAAACCATTGAGAATTCAAATTTTAACTCATGTATTCAAGAAATTAATCTAGGACCTTTAAATGGTAGCTTATTTCTATATTACATTACAATACCATCAAAAGATTCACTTCCTGATATAATAAATTTGGCAAACGATAAAGTAGATGAACATAAAATTAAAGCTGATAAAATAGAATTTGAGCAAATTATTGATGCTAAAAATAGCGTTTTCGGAACCTTTTTTGAGCTAAAGGGAAATGTTGCAACTAATTTTCAGTTTTACTTAACAGATTCAACTCAGAATTTTGTTCGTGGAGAAGTGCTATTAAATTGTCGGCCAAACTATGATTCTTTAAGGCCTTCTTTGGATTATCTTAAAGTTGATTTACTTGAAATGGTACATAATTTCAAATGGAGAAAAAATTAATATCTATTAAAAAACATACTGTTTATATAGCATTAGGCTCCAATATTGGAGATAAATCAAAGAATCTTAGTAGCGCAATTGAAGAAATAAAGACTTTGATCGGGGAAGTTACTGAAGTATCCTCTTTTTTTGAAAACGAACCACAAGGATTTGAATCTGATAATATTTTTGTTAATGCCTGTCTAATTTGTAAAACCCATCTAAATCCTCTAGCTACTTTAAAAGAACTTAAAAATATAGAAAAAAAAATGGGTAGAAAAAAAACTAATGAAGTTTATAAGGATAGAATAATCGACCTAGATATTATATTCTTTGATAAACTCATTTATAAGAGTGAAAAATTAACAATACCACACAAAGAATATAAAAATAGAAGCTTTGTACTTATTCCTTTAAAAGAACTAAGTCCATTTTTAGAGAAATAAAATAAATTTGATTTTTTCCGAATGTTAAAAAAAAAATGAAAGAATTTAAATTAATAATAATATCTTTTTAGATTTGCATAATAATTTATCTAAAACAAAAAATAATGAATCGTTTTTTAACTCTTTTAATTTTTGGAAGTCTTTTGATTTCATTGAACTCTTGTGATCTTGTTAAAGATTTTACATATACTGTGAATCCAGATCCACTTGAAATGCATGGTGATAGCTTACGATTTAATGTAATTGTAAATATTCCTGAAAAAGGTATACAAAAGAAAATAAGAGCAGAGATTTCTCCAAAAATTGGAAATACATCAATTGGCACTTGGATAGTACAAGGTGAAAAAGTTACAGGAAATGGTAAAACTGTTTATTTTAAACCCGGAGGGACTGTAAATTTTAATATGGCAATTCCTTATTCTAGCAATATGGAAGCCGCAGACCTAAGAATAACTGGAAGAGTTTTTAAAGGCTTAAAGGAAAAATTGACATTGCCAGAAAAGAAAATAGCTGATGCTACAATCATTACTCCATATCTTGTAAAAAAAGAATTCAAAATGATTTATGAGGATGATGCCATAATTCGTTCAGTTGATAAAACTAAATCTGCAGTAATCAATTTTGATAGAGGACAATCAATCGTAAAGGCTAATGAATTAAAAGACGTCGATTTAAATGATTTATTAGTTTGGATAACAACATCTCAACTTAATCCAAAAATCAAAATCAATTCAATTGATATAGTTGGATATGCTTCACCTGATGGAGTTGAAGATAAGAATTCAAATTTATCAAACGAAAGAACAAAAACAGCTAGAGCCTCGGTAATATCATTAATGAAAAAAGCAAAAATAGCTGGTTACTCTGACACTACTAATTATACAATGCAAGGTAAAGGCGAAGATTTTGATGGCTTTAAAGAACAGTTGAGCCTTACCACATCTATCTCTGAAGCTGATAAAAACTTATTTATTAGAATTTTAGAAATGACAAAAGATCCAGTTCAACGCGAAACAGAAATGATAAATTTAGGGAAATCATATATTGAATTAGAAAAAGATGTTTTCCCGAAAATTAGACGTGCTAATATTATTGTGAATTATACTGAAAATGGCCTAACAGATGATGAAATCTTGAAAGCCACTATAAATAATCCTTCAATTTTAGGTGTAGAAGAACTATTGTTTGCTGCTAAAAATCTAACACAAGACTTAAATGAAAAGGCACGAATTTATCAACTGGCTGCTTCAAATTTTGATTCTGATTATAGAACGCATAATAATTTAGGTGCTCTTAGCTTTTCTCAAAATAAAATAGCAGATGCTAAAAAGAGTCTTGAAAAATCAAATTCTCTAAATGAAAACATTGCTGCGAAAAATAATTTAGCTGGTGTTGTTTTAATTCAAGATAATAGAACACAAGCTATAAAACTAATGGCACAAACTAAATCAGTGGATGCAAAAAATAGTTCTATTGTAGCATATAACAATGCTATTTTAAATATTATGAGTGGAAATTATTCAAAAGCTGAAAACAACTTAAAAGATGACTCTTTTAATAAAGCTCTTGCCTTAACACTTCAAGGTAAATTACCTCAAGCAACTAAAGTTTTAAGTGCTATTGCCACTACCTCTGAATCTCTTTACTTAAAAGCGATTATCTCTGCAAGAAATGGAGAAAGCGTAGATGCAGTTGTCACTAACTTAAAACAAGCTTTCGCGAAGGATTCAAATTTAAAGACTAAAGCTTCAAAAGATCGTGAGTTTTTAAAATTTATGAATGATACAACATTTTCATCAGCAGTAAATTAGAATTCTAAAAAAAAGAACAATTAAAATCCCAGTTATCTGGGATTTTTTTTTCTACAAACTTTATATTACCAAAAAGAAAAATATTTAACTGACTTTGGTTAATTTTATACCAAATTAAAAAAATACAAAATGATCGAAGGAAACGAATTTAGAAAGTATGCTACAAAGCATCTTGGAATTAATAGTATGGTTGTAGATCACTATATAGAGTCTTCACTAACACCTTATATTATTGAAGAACGTCCTATGAATATGACTCAAATGGATGTTTTTTCAAGATTAATGATGGATAGAATTATATTTTTAGGAACTGGAATTAACGACCAAGTAGCAAATATCATCAATGCTCAATTGTTATTTCTAGAATCTGTAGATGCTAAAAAAGATATTCAAATCTACCTAAATTCACCAGGAGGTTCTGTTTATGCGGGACTTGGTATTTATGACACAATGCAATATATCCGTCCAGATGTTGCGACAATTTGCACAGGAATGGCGGCGTCTATGGGAGCAGTTCTTTTATGCGCTGGTGCAGATGGTAAAAGAAGTGCATTAAAACATTCACGCGTTATGATTCATCAACCATTAGGTGGTGCGCAAGGACAAGCATCTGACATTGAAATTACAGCTCGTGAGATCCAAAAACTCAAGAAAGAACTATACGATATTATTGCACTACATTCCAAACAAACATACGATAAGGTTTGGGCAGATTCAGACCGAGATTATTGGTTAACATCTCAAGAAGCTAAAGAATATGGAATGGTAGATGAAGTTCTATTACGCAATCCAAAATAATATTCATGGCAAAGAAAGAAACGACTTGTTCATTTTGTGGGGCAAATCGTGCAAATGTTCAAATGTTAATTGCTGGTATATCTGGTCATATTTGTGACAGCTGTGCTGTTCAAGCAAATAGAATTGTTAGTGAAGAAGTTGGTGAAGTAGCTGTTGCTAATGATAATTTAAAAAATACTTCTGAAATAAATATTCATAAGCCTGCGGAAATAAAACAGCTTTTAGATGAATATGTTATTGGGCAAGATGAAGCGAAAAAAGTGCTCTCCGTTGCTGTTTACAATCATTTTAAGCGCTTAAATTATAGGTCTAAAAAAGAAGACATTGAAGTTGATAAATCCAATGTTATTTTGGTAGGGCGAACTGGAACTGGAAAAACTTTACTCGCTAAAACAATTGCAAAAATGCTAAATGTTCCCTTTTGTATTGCAGATGCAACAGTTTTAACTCAAGCAGGATATGTTGGGGAAGATGTAGAAAGTATTCTTTCTCGCTTATTGCAAGCAGCTGACTACAATGTTGAATCTACACAAAAAGGAATTGTTTTTATTGATGAAATTGATAAAGTAGCTCGGAAAAATGATAACCCTTCTATCACGCGAGATGTCTCTGGAGAAGGAGTTCAACAAGCTTTACTGAAATTATTGGAAGGTTGCATTGTAAGTGTTCCGCCTCAAGGAGGAAGAAAACACCCTGAACAAAAATTAGTGCAAATTGACACAAAAAATATTTTATTTATTTGTGGTGGTGCATTTGATGGCATTGAGCAAATTATTGCAAGTCGTGTTAACAGACAAACAATTGGATTTAGTTCAAGCTCAGAAGAAAACATAGAAAATGAATCACTTCTTAAATATATTACGCCAACAGATATTAAAACATATGGTTTAATTCCTGAATTAATCGGTAGATTTCCTGTTTTATCTTATCTTGAGCCACTAAATGAAAATGATTTAAAACGCATTCTCACAGAGCCTAAAAATGCGCTAATCAAACAATACATTAGCTTGTTTGATATTGATGGCGTGAAACTTAGCTTTGAAAATGAAACACTTGATTTCATCGTCAAAAAAGCCTTAGAATTTAAATTGGGAGCCAGAGGATTACGCTCAATTTGCGAGTCTATTTTAACTGATGCAATGTTTGAAATTCCTTCTCTGAATTTAAAAACATTTAATGTCTCACTTGATTATGCAAATTCTCAATTCAGTAAATCAAAAATAGCTAGTCTTAAAGTTGCATAAATCTCTTAGCTATTTAATTCTTATTAATACCTTTGCACCGACATTTAAAAAATTATGAAAACGATACAATTTAGAGAAGCTTTAAGAGAGGCAATGACTGAGGAAATGAGAAGGGATAAAAACGTCTTTCTTTTAGGTGAAGAAGTTGCTGAATATAACGGTGCATATAAGGTTTCACAGGGAATGCTTGATGAATTTGGACCAAAAAGAGTGATTGATACACCCATTGCAGAACTTGGATTTACAGGAATTGCAGTTGGAGCATCTATGAATGGTTTAAAACCAATTGTTGAGTTTATGACTTGGAATTTTGCAATTCTTGCAGCTGATCAAATTATAAATTCTGCAGCGAAAATGATGCAAATGTCAGGTGGTCAATACCACTGCCCAATTGTTTTTAGAGGCGGAAATGGAACTGCCGGACAGCTTGGTGCAACTCATTCTCAGAGTTTTGAGGCTTTTTACGCACACGTTCCCGGACTTAAAGTAATTACACCATCAAATCCTGCAGATGCTAAAGGTTTACTAAAAGCTGCAATTCGAGACGAGGACCCGGTTGTGTTTTTAGAATCTGAGAAAATGTATGGGGATAAAGGAGAAGTTCCCGAAGGAGAATATATTATTCCAATAGGAGTTGCTGATATTAAAAGAAAAGGTACAGATGTTACCTTAGTTTCATTTGGGAAAATAATGAAACTTGCCCTTGAAACAGCTGAAATACTGGCAAAAGAAAATATTGAGGTTGAAGTAATCGATTTAAG
>RFPM01000005.1 GCA_009926125.1 Flavobacteriales bacterium
ACGAAACTTCTGTACAGCGTAAAAATGAAGCGTTAAAAAGATTGCAAGTTGTTGAAGCAATGAAAGATTCTCAAAAGAGAATTGATAATAGACCAGAATGGATGATTGTAAAGGTCGTTCCGGTTATTCCACCAGAATTAAGACCTTTAGTTCCTCTAGATGGTGGACGTTTTGCAACTTCAGATTTAAATGATTTATACCGTCGAGTTATTATTCGTAACAATCGTTTGAAGCGTTTGATAGAAATTAAAGCGCCTGAGGTTATTTTGCGAAATGAGAAACGAATGTTACAGGAATCTGTAGATTCATTGTTTGACAATTCTCGTAAGTCAAGTGCTGTAAAAACAGAATCTAACCGTCCTTTAAAATCTCTTTCTGATTCCTTGAAAGGAAAACAAGGTCGATTCCGTCAAAATTTATTGGGTAAACGTGTTGATTATTCTGCTCGTTCTGTAATTGTTGTTGGACCAGATTTGAAATTACACGAGTGTGGTTTACCAAAAGATATGGCTGCGGAACTCTACAAGCCGTTTATCATTCGTAAAATGATTGAACGTGGTATTGTGAAAACAGTTAAATCAGCGAAAAAAATTGTAGATAAAAAAGATCCAGTTGTTTGGGATATTTTGGAGAATGTATTGAAAGGACATCCTGTTCTCTTAAACCGTGCACCAACTTTACACAGATTGGGAATCCAAGCTTTTCAACCGAAATTAATTGAAGGAAAAGCAATTCGTTTACATCCATTAGTTACAACAGCATTCAATGCCGATTTTGATGGTGACCAGATGGCGGTTCACTTACCTTTGGGTAATGCTGCAATCTTGGAAGCACAAATGTTGATGCTTGCATCTCATAATATTCTAAATCCTGCAAACGGTGCTCCAATTGCTGTGCCTTCTCAAGACATGGTTTTGGGATTGTACTATATTACTAAGGGAAAAAGATCTTTTGAAAAGGAAATCGTAAAAGGTGAAGACAGTATTTTTTACTCTCCACAAGAGGTAATAATCGCTTATAATGAAGCAAAATTAGATTTGCATGCTTACTTAAAGGTGAAATCATATGACCTAAATGCAGCAGGAGAACCTGAATTAATGTTAATTGAGACGACTTGCGGACGTGTTATGTTTAATGAGAAAGTTCCAAGAGAAGTTGGATACATCAATGATGTACTTACGAAAAAAGCATTGCGAGATATTATTGGAGAAGTATTGAAAATTTGTGGGACTTCCCGAACTGCTCAATTCTTAGATGATATCAAAGGTTTGGGTTATGAAATGGCTTTTAGAGGTGGTTTGTCTTTCAACTTGGATGACATTATTATCCCTAAGGAAAAAGAAAAATTAGTTGAAAAAGCACATGGTGATGTGAAAGATGTTATGGGTAATTATAACATGGGTCTTATTACAAACAATGAGCGTTACAATCAAATTATCGACATTTGGACGCATACAAACTCTCGTTTGACGCATACATTGATGGAGCAATTGAAAACAGACCGTCAAGGTTTTAATTCAATCTACATGATGTTTGATTCTGGAGCTCGTGGTTCGAAAGAGCAAATTCGTCAGCTTTCTGGTATGCGTGGATTAATGGCGAAACCGCAAAAGTCTGGAGCTTCTGTTCAGGAAATCATTGAAAATCCAATTTTATCTAATTTTAAAGAAGGATTATCAATTCTTGAATACTTCATTTCAACACACGGTGCGCGAAAAGGTCTTGCAGATACAGCTTTGAAAACAGCGGATGCGGGATACTTAACCCGTCGTTTGGTGGATGTTGCACAAGATGTAGTAATTAATATAAATGACTGTGGTACTTTAAGAGGAATTGTCGCTACTTCACTCAAGAAAAATGATGAAATTGTTGAGCCTTTATACGATCGTATTTTAGGTAGAACTTCTGTACATGATATATATTTGCCGGAATCAGAAACAATCATTGTTGCTGCAGGTGAAATTATATCTGAGGATGTAGCAAAGTCGATTGAAAAGGAAGGAATTGAAGAAGTTGAAATTCGTTCAGTTCTTACTTGTGAAATGAGACGTGGTGTTTGTTCTAAATGTTATGGAAGAAATCTTTCAAATCACCGTCTAGCTCAAATTGGAGATGCTGTTGGTGTTGTTGCTGCTCAATCAATTGGTGAGCCAGGAACACAGTTAACATTGCGTACTTTCCACGTGGGTGGTACGGCGTCAAATACTACGGATATTTCTGATCTAAAAGCGAAAGCAAATGGTAAATTAGAAATAGATGAATTACGAACTATAGAAAAGAAAAATGCTGATGGTTCTGTTAAATTAATTGTTGTTGGTCGTTCTGCTGAATTGAAGATTTCAGACGAGAAAACAGGAATTACAGTTATGACTACTAATATCCCTTACGGATCAGAATTATTTGTGTCGCACAATACGAAAATCAAAAAAGGTGATGTAATTTGTAAGTGGGACCCATACAATGCTGTTATAATTTCTGAGGTTGCAGGTAAAGTTGTTTTTGACGATGTAGTTGAAAATATTACTTACCGCGAGGAAGTTGATGAGCAAACTGGATTTACAGAAAAAGTAATCATAGAAACAAGAGATAAAAAGAAGAGTCCAGCTATTCATATTATCGATCCTAAAACAAAAGAAATTTTACGCGAATATTCAATTCCTGTAAACGCACACATTTCTGTAGCTGAGGGTGATAAGTTGGAAGCAGGAGAGATTCTTGTGAAAATACCAAGATTGTCAGGTAAAACAGGAGATATCACTGGTGGACTTCCTCGTGTAACGGAATTATTCGAAGCTCGAAATCCTTCTAACCCTGCTGTTGTTTCAGAAATTGATGGTACCGCTACTTTTGGAAATATCAAGAGAGGTAACAGAGAAATTAAAATCACTTCGAAATTTGGAGAGGTTAAAAATTACTTGGTTCCATTGGCAAAACATATTCTAGTTCAACAAAATGACTTCGTTAGAGCTGGTCAACCCCTTTCTGATGGTGCAATTACACCAAATGATATTTTAAATATTGAAGGCCCAACGAAAGTACAAGAGTACATCGTGAATGAAATTCAAGAGGTTTATCGTTTGCAAGGTGTAAAGATTAATGATAAACACTTTGAAGTTATCGTTCGTCAGATGATGTTGAAAGCTGAAATTAGCGAATCAGGAGATACGCGTTTCCTTGAAGGACAATCTGTTCATAAAGCAGATATTATGGAGGCAAACGATGCATTGTATGGTTTGATGTTTGTAAAAGAAATTGGAGATTCTACGGAATTTAAAAAAGGGCAATTAGTGACAGTTCGAAAATTGAGAGACGAGAATTCTCGCTTAAAAAGAGAAGACAAACAAATCGTTGAAGCGCGCGAGGCAATTCCTGCAACTTCTACTTCCTTGCTTCAAGGAATTACGAGAGCTTCACTTCAAACTCAATCGTTCATTTCTGCGGCATCTTTCCAAGAGACTACAAAAGTGTTAAACGAAGCAGCTATCGCAGGAAAAGTAGATCATTTATTAGGTCTAAAAGAAAATGTGATCGTTGGACATTTAATTCCTGCGGGAACAGGTGTTCGTGAATATCAAAAAATGATTGTAGGTTCTCAAGAAGCTTACGATGAACTTTTAGAACAAGTTTAAAAAATATATCATTAATAAGAAAGGGGCTTTTGTCCCTTTTTTATTGCGCTATAGTTTGGTTTTTGTTGTTAATCTAAAGTAAATTTTTGTTTAGTTTTTAGATAATAAATTGTGCCCACGACTGGATTCGAACCAGCACACCACTGAAGGCACCAGCCCCTCAAGCTGGCATGTCTACCAATTTCACCACGTGGGCAATGAATGGCTGCAAATATACTAGTTTTACTTTATTTGATTTAGAATAGTTCTAGTATTTCCATTAAATCTCATATTATTTTGAATTTTAAATTAATTTTAACAAAATTTTTAAATGTCAGACTCTTCACATAAGATTTCTCTAGCAGGAATATTAATTACATCAGGAATTGTATTTGGTGATATTGGAACATCACCCTTATATGTTTTCCAAGCAATAACTGGAGGTGGAACAAGAATTGCACCTGATTTTATTTTGGGTGGTTTATCTTGCGTTATTTGGACTTTAATTTTATTAGCCACAGTCAAGTATGTTTTCTTTGCGCTGAATGCTGACAATAAGGGTGAGGGAGGTATTTTCGCGCTCTTTGCCTTATTAAAAAATAAGAAGACTTCTTGGGTTATAATTTTGGCCTTAATTGGTTGTGCAACTTTGATGGCAGATGGGTTTATTACTCCGGCAATTTCTATTTCTTCTGCCGTAGAGGGATTAAATATTTATTTTCCTGATACACCTGTAATTCCTATTGTAATTGGAATTGTTGTTGTTTTATTTTCTATTCAACAGTTTGGAACTGTGTTAATCGGCAAGTTTTTTGGTCCTATCATGTTGATTTGGTTTGCATTTTTGGGTTTAATAGGATTCATAAATATAGCGGAAAACACAGCTGTACTTCAAGCATTTAATCCTTGGTGGGCTTATAATTTAGTAGCTAATGTAGATGGTGGATTTGCTGTCTTAGGCTCAGTATTTTTATGTACCACAGGAGCTGAAGCACTTTATTCAGACTTAGGTCATTGCGGAAAGGGGAACATCCGAATTAGTTGGAGTTTTGTTTCTGTTTTATTAGTCACTAATTATTTGGGGCAAGCTGCTTTATGCCTCACTCCGGGCTTAGAATTAGGTTCTAAAACAGTCTTCTATAAAATGGTCCCTGAATTTCTACTTCCTTTTGCCATAACAATTGCAACTGCGGCAACAATTATTGCATCTCAAGCATTAATCACAGGTGTTTTTACCTTGATGAACGAGGCAATAAAATTAAAGCTTTGGACTAATTTGAAGATTAAATACCCCTCAGATCATAAGGGTCAAATTTATATTCCTTTTATCAATTGGTTTCTAATGGCAGGTTGCTTATTGGTAATTGTCATTTTTAAAAAATCAAGTGCAATGGAGCATACCTATGGTCTTGCTATTACTATCGATATGGTGATGACCTCTATTCTTCTTGCTTTCTTGTTAATGTTAAAATACCCAAAAGCAAAATATTTGTATTTATCTGTTTTTATTATCTTCTTGTTAATTGAAGGGGTATTCCTACTTTCAAATCTAGGTAAAATTGTAAATGGAGGTTGGTTCACCTTAATTTTAGCAAGTTCCTTTTTTACTATACTTTATTTGTATTATAAAGCACGTGAATTAAGGACAAGTATTACAGAATATATTCCAATGAGTGAGGTAATTCCACTTTTAAATTCTGTTAGAAATGATAAGGAAATTCTTTATGAGGCTTCAAATCTTGTTTTTCCAACACGGAGTGATACTTCCGATAAATTAGATATATCTGTTTATTATTCATTATTTAGAAAAAAACCAAGAAAAGCGGGTGTCATTTGGTTTTTACATGTCGATATTTTAAATGAGCCATGGGAAGTTCACTACCATGTAAAAGAAATAATTGATAAATCTTGTTATTATGTTAGTTTACAATTGGGCTTTAAGGAGGAACACAGAATTGAGTACATGATGCGAAAAATTCATGCTCATATGGTAGAGAAAGGAGAGTTAACAAATGATAGTATTTTTAACTCAGTTCGTGGACAAATTGATTCAATTGACTTTAAGTTTATTGTTCTTAATTCCCGAGTATCAACTGACAATGCTTTAACAGCATTTCAAGCTTTATGTGTGAAAACATATCGTTTTGTTAAGTCAACAGGCCTTAAACCTGCAGAAGATTTTGGATTGGATAAAACAAATGTTGTAGTAGATTTCATTCCAATTTCTGTAACAAAAGTAGTAACTCAAGAACTAACTGAAGATTTTGAAGATTATTCCGATACTAAAAAATAAAAGACCGATTTATATTCGAGTGATTGTCCCTTTATAAACAGCTTTCTCATTTTTTTCTGGAGAAGAGAGAGTCACTTTCCAAATAAATGTCTTGCTTTCGCTTACTAACTTTCCATTTCGTTTGTCAATTCCATCCCAAGGATTTGAGGCATCTGAGCTTTCAAAAATGATTCCTCCGTTGTCGGCATCAATTATAATTAATGAAAATGCAGTATTTCGCTTTGTTAATGCATAAGGCATAAAGGTGTTTTTTCTTCTATCATCAGAAAGTGGGTTAAATGCATTAACCGCCAATAAATTGTAGTCTTCTGAAATGATAATTGTTTTTATTTCTGTAGATGAACAACCTTTTTCATTCGTAACAATAACTTCTAAATCAAACTGCCCTTTTTCAAAGAAATAAAAAGCAGCTGTTTTTGCTTTATTCGAAGAGTTTGCAGTAACTACTTTATCGACCTTCCATTTTATAGTTTCTTCAAAAGTTTGAACCTCTCCTCTGATAATTGGCAATCCAGTTTCATAATTTAACTCATCTTCCACAAGTAAAGTTGCTCTTGGATTTTCAAATACGCTAAAGAAACTGTTATATGATTCTTTTTGTTTTGAATTTACAAGCAGTTCATATTTTCCTTCTTCAGATAGTTTAATATTTTCAGTTGCTGACTCAGCCACACTTACTTTTTTTCCACTTGGAAAGATAAGTGTCATGCTTTCATCATTTTTATTGATAACCTTTAAATTCTCTCCAAGACATTTATTTGAAAAACTTGGCACATCAGGCTCTGTTACATTTTTTGTAATAACACTATTTTCCTTTTTTGGAGTAGTTATCTCCTCATCAAGTTTCAAATCTTTAGTGATTTCTTTCACTAAAACTTCATTTACTTCTGGTAAAATCAGGTTTGTTTTAGTTTCCTTTTTATCATCTTCTTTAGCTTCTAGTTCATTAGAACTAATCTTTTCATCTAGAATCCCCTTTGTTTTTTCTGATTTAGTTTTCTTAGAAGTAGTACTCTGAGAGTTTGATTTTTCAATAATATCTGTTTTTTGCTCTACTGGTTTATCACTCTTTTCTTCTTGTTTAGAAGAAAAATAAAGCAAGGAGCTAATCGTTATGACTGCAATTATAGAAGTTCCAAAAAACCAAAACTTAAAAGGTTTGATGGGTGAATTCGGCTTATTCATTTTTTTTTCAAATGAATTCCAAGCATTGTTATCGTAAGGCATTTCATGCCCTTCGAGTGCGCTTTTAATTAATTCATCAATATTCTTATTCATCATGATTCGATGTATTTGAATTTTTCAGTTAATATGCGTTGCAAATTCATTTTTGCTTTTGCCAAATTGGATTTTGATGTTCCTTCGTTAATCCCTAGCATTTCTGCAATTTCTCTGTGTGAGAAATCTTCTAAAACGAAGAGATTAAAGACAGTTCTGTAGGCTGGAGACAATTTTGAGATTGCTTCAAGTGCTACTTCTGCTTTTAAAGTTTTAAATTCTACTTCCTCTTTTTCAACCATTTCGTCTACTGCTTCTTGTTTAAAATCAGTATCTTGATCACTTAAAAATGGATTTTTCTTCGATTTTCGGATTGAATCAATTGCTGTATTTACAATAATTCTTCTCACCCAACCTTCGAAAGAACCGCTAAAATCAAAAACCCCCAATTTGTCAAAGACCTTTATGAATCCATCTTGAAGAACATCTTGAGCAGCATCTTTATCGTTAATGTACCGATAGCAAACTACTAACATTTTACCATAAAGTTGTTTAAACAGTGCCTCTTGCGATTTACGTTCTCCGCGGACACAGCCTTCGACAATTAATTTTAAATGTTCTTTATTCTCCAATTTTTCAACATTTTAAAAACGCATCAATTCTATAATGGTTGCCTCTAAATTAAGTGATTTATTATTTATGTTGAATAAAAAAACAAATTTTACTTAAATTCACTAAATTCGCAGTCATAATTAAATTCTAACCAACTTAAAGTAGATAAATGAAAGTAACAGTCGTAGGAGCCGGTAATGTTGGCGCAACTTGTGCAGATGTTCTAGCGCAAAGAGAAATTGCCAATGAAATTGTTTTATTGGATATCAAAGAAGGATTTGCAGAAGGTAAAGCTCTTGATATTTGGCAAACATCTCCCATAAATTTGTATGATTCAAGAACAGTAGGTTCGACAAATGATTATGAAAAAACAAAAGATTCAGATGTTGTGGTTATCACTTCTGGTCTACCCCGCAAACCTGGAATGTCACGTGACGATCTTATAGCGACCAATGCAGGAATCGTAAAGTCAGTTACTGAAAGCATTGTAAAATATTCTCCAAATGCAATCATAATTATCGTTTCTAATCCTTTAGATGTGATGACCTATTGTGCTTATTTACACGCAAAAACAGATTCTAGAAAAGTATTTGGAATGGCAGGTGTATTGGACACAGCGCGTTATAGAGCATTTTTAGCAGAAGAATTAAATGTTTCTCCAAAAGATATTCAGGCTGTATTGATGGGAGGACATGGAGATACAATGGTTCCATTACCACGTTATACAACTGTTGGTGGAATTCCGGTAACTGAATTAATCGAAGAAAGTAAATTGAATGAAATTATCGAACGCGCTAAATTTGGTGGAGGCGAGATGGTTAAATTATTAGGAACTTCTGCTTGGTATGCTCCGGGAGCTGCAGCTGCACAAATGGTTGAAGCAGTAGTACGCGATCAAAAAAGAATATTTCCAGTTTGTGCTTGGCTACAAGGAGAATATGGCATGAAAGACATTTATCTAGGTGTTCCAGTTATTCTTGGAATGAACGGCATCGAAAAAATTATAGAATTGAAATTAAATGCTGCAGAAAAAGCCTTGTTGGCAGAGTCAGCAGAAGCGGTCAAAGGTGTTATGGATGTTTTGGATACAATGAATGCAAATACATAAGAGTATTTAGCTTTATTAAATTAAAAAGGCGAGTTTTACTCGCCTTTTTTTTGATTAAAATCAGGAATTATTACTTCCCAATCGATTCTTAATATCTGTAGTGCTCTGCTTTAAATGGTCCTTCAACAGCAACTCCAATATAATCAGCTTGATCGCTTGAAAGTGTTTCCAATTCTACACCAATTTTTGCAAGGTGCAAACGTGCTACTTTTTCATCTAAATATTTAGGAAGCATGTACACATCATTTTTGTAATTGGCAGAATTTTGCCATAATTCTATTTGTGCCAATGTCTGGTTTGTGAATGAATTAGACATCACAAAAGATGGATGTCCTGTAGCACAACCTAAGTTTACTAAACGACCTTCAGCCAAAACAATAATGTCTTTTCCGTTGATGTTATACAAGTCAACTTGAGGTTTAATTTCATTCTTTGTATGTCCGTGATTTCCATTTAACCAAGCCATATCAATTTCATTGTCGAAATGTCCAATGTTGCAAACAATTGCCTTATCTTTCATTTTTTCAAAGTGTCTTCCAACTACGATATTTTTATTTCCTGTAGTTGTAACAATGATATCTCCTAAATGAACAACAGTGTCTAATCTTTTCACTTCAAAACCATCCATTGCAGCTTGAAGTGCACAAATCGGATCAATTTCAGTAACAATTACACGAGCTCCTGCACCTTTTAAAGAAGCAGCCGAACCTTTTCCAACATCTCCGTAGCCACAAACAACGGCAACTTTTCCTGCCATCATTGTATCTGTTGCTCTACGAATAGAATCTACTAAAGATTCTTTACAGCCATATTTATTATCGAACTTTGATTTCGTAACAGAATCATTTACGTTTATAGCAGGCATTACGAGCGTACCATTTTTAACACGTTCGTATAAACGGTGAACACCAGTTGTTGTTTCTTCAGAAAGTCCTTTTATTCCTGCAGTTAATTCTGGAAAACGATCAAAAACCATATTTGTTAGATCTCCACCATCATCTAAAATCATGTTCAAGGGTTGATTATCCTTAAAAGCAAAAATTGTCTGCTCTATACACCAATCAAATTCTTCTTCTCCCATTCCTTTCCATGCAAAAACAGGAATTCCAGCAGCAGCAATAGCAGCAGCGGCATGATCTTGCGTAGAGAAAATATTACAAGATGACCAAGAAACTTCTGCTCCAAGATCAATTAAAGTTTCAATTAATACGGCTGTTTGAATGGTCATGTGTAAGCAACCTGCAATACGAGCTCCAGCTAAGGGCTTAGAAGCACCATATTCCTCACGTAAGGCCATTAAGCCGGGCATTTCTGCCTCTGCCAATCTGATTTCTTTTCTTCCCCAAGCAGAAAGACTTATGTCTTTTACCTTGTGTGCTAATTTCTCTGATGTGTTGCTCATTTATTTTTTGATTTTATAGAGTGCAAATTTAAGACAATTTTTAATTAAATCCGTTCTTTAATTAGCTGAACTAAGCCATTTATAAAAAGAGGGTGAGTATTTGAACTTGGAACAAGCTGAACTTTTTTGCCTCCATGTTTTTCAAAAATTTCTTGGTATTCTGTGCCAATTTCGATGATTGTTTCTAGGCAATCTGAAACAAAAGCAGGACTAAAAACCAATAGATTCTTGGCGCCTTTTTTACCCCATTCTTCTACTACTTTATCAGAAAATGGAGTCAGCCACTTTTTGTCCAAGCGTGATTGAAAACAAACGGTGTAGTGCGATTCGTGAATACCAAGTTTTGCAGCAATGAGTCGCGTAGTTGCAAAGGAAGTTGCTTTGTAGCAAAATTTATTTTTTTCGTTTACTTCAGTTTCACAGGGTTGATCGCCACATAAATCTTTTCCTTCATAAACTTTATCAACTTGTCTTTCTGGGAGACCATGATATGAAAATAGTATATGGTCAAAACTTGCTAAATTAAATTCTTTTGCACGCTCAACGATAGAATCAATGTATCCTTCGTTGTCCCAAAACTGGTTAATAATTTTAATTTCTGGAATTACCCACCATTTTCCGATTATTTGCATTGCTTTTTCAATTGCTGAACCAGATGATGCACTAGCATACTGGGGAAAAAGAGGAAGAATTATCAATTGGTCATAATTTGCTAAGCGCATTTTTTCAAGTACGGATTCCATTGAAGGATTTTTATAGCGCATGGCCATTTCTATTGTGATATTTTCACCCTTAAATGCTTCTTGCACTTTTTCCTGAACTGAAAGAGAGTTTTCTAAAAGAGGAGAAACACCTTTTCCATGCTCCCACAATTCTTTATAGATTTTCGCTGATTTTGGAGCTCGAAAAGGAACAATGACACCATTCACCAATATTTTTCTCAGGAGCCAGGGAATATCGATTACTCTACCATCATTTAAGAATTCGGATAAATAGCTCCGCACATCTCTTGTGCTTGGACTATCCGGTGTTCCTAATTGTAAGAGTAAAACTCCTGTTTTTTTCATTTTAAAATTATTTTATCCTATTTTAGAACAATTTTGTTTCTTGAAAGTTCAAAGGTAATCACATTCTCGAACAATTTATTCTCCTAACTTTGCTACATGGTTGATTTTTCAAATTTACTAGCAATAAAATCTGACGCAGATTTCGAGAGAATTGCCTTGGAGGTCTTTCATTATCAACTAAAAAATTGTAGTATTTACAGAGATTATGTTCACCTATTAAATCGTCAAAATGCAAAGTCTTTAGAAGCAATTCCATTTTTACCGATTGAATTCTTTAAGACCAATGAAATTTATTGCGGTCAAAAAAGCGGTAAAGATATTTTGTTTTTAAGCAGTGGAACTGGAAATAGTACTCGCAGTAAACACATTGTTCGCGATATTAAGTTGTATGAATCTAATTTTAGAGCGATTTATCATCAATTTTTTGGTGTTATTTCGAACCATGTTATTTTAGCTTTATTACCAAATTACCAAGAGCAGGGGAATTCAAGTTTGGTGTACATGGTAGATACCTTGATAAGCGATTCAGGAAATAACTTATCTGGCTTTTTGTTAAATGAACCTGAGGAAATCGAAATTCGCTATAAAAAAGCATGCGCTTCAGGTAAAAAAGTTATGATTTTTGGTGTTTCTTATGCCTTACTAGATTTAGCAGAAAAAAATATAAATTTGAGTGAAGCTGTCATAATTGAAACCGGTGGAATGAAAGGGCGCAGAAAAGAAATATCAAAAAAATCACTTCATCATGAATTGATGAAAGGTTTAAATGTTCCCTTTGTTTCCTCAGAATACGGCATGACAGAATTACTTTCTCAGGCTTATAGTTTCGAGGATGGTATTTTTTTATGTCCTCCATGGATGAAAGTTCTTTTTAGAGAAGTACATGATCCTTTAACTTTAATTGAAGGAAATGGAAAGGGAGCGATCAATGTTATCGACTTAGCAAATATTCACAGTTGTAGTTTTATTGCTACACAAGATTTAGGAAGAAATGTGCCTGGCGGATTTGTTTTGGAAGGCAGAATGGAACAATCAGATTTGCGTGGCTGTAATTTGATGGTAGATTAGTTAGTACTAATAATTGAAAAGTATAAGTTTTAAAAATCATTTATATCTTTGATAAAATAATTCACATGACTCCACAGACAATTTTTATGCTCGTTTCAATTGGGCTTTTTGCAGGATTGCTAAGCGGCTTTGTTGGAGTGGGTGGCGGGATCATCATTGTTCCTGCACTTGTTTTTCTTTTGGGATTAACGCAGCATCAAGCTCAAGGAACAAGTTTATTTGTATTAATGCTTCCAGTTGTTTCTTTTGCAGTATTAAATTATTGGAAGAGTGGAAATGTTAAATGGGAATATGGCCTAGTAATCGCAATGACATTTATAGTAGGTGCATTTTTTGGATCAAAATTATCCTTAAAAATTTCCCCAGGTCTTGTGCAATTACTTTTTGGAATTTTAATGGCATATATTTCTTTTCGAATGATTCTTTCAGGCTACACTTCAATTTCTTCAGATGAATCATGAATTAAAAGAAGTAATCACTACTAAAGTTTCGGCTATTTATGAAAAAATAAAGGGCTACAGGGAGCATTTGCATCAAAATCCAGAGCTTTCCTACAAGGAATTCAATACAATGGAATATGTTGCAGCAAAGCTCAAAGAAATTGGACTTCCCTATGAAAAAGGTGTTGCTGGAACTGGAATTGTTGGCATTATTCGTTCTTCTAAACATTCAGAAAATCAAGCTTGCATAGGTTTGCGCGCAGATTTAGATGCCTTGCCGATTCAGGAGCAAAATACAGCGTCTTATAAGTCAAAAGTTGAGGGCGTAATGCATGCTTGTGGACATGATGTTCATACATCTATTTTGCTTGGTGCTGCAGAGATTCTTTTTGAATTGCGTGAGGACTTAGAGCATCCTGTAAAACTAATTTTTCAACCAGGAGAAGAAAAAAATCCAGGTGGTGCAAGTTTACTTATTGAAGCAGGAGTCTTAGAAAACCCAAAAGTTAAGGAAATGTATGCTCTTCATGTTTTCCCAGAATTAGAAGTTGGCAAATTGGGAATGCGATCTGGATTGTATATGGCATCTAGTGATGAACTTCATCTTGAAATTATTGGTGTTGGTGGTCATGGGGCTATGCCAGAGAAATGTATAAATCCAATTCTAATTGGTTCAGAATTTATTATTGAAGCTCAAAACATCATTCATAAATCTTGTCCTAAGGAAGTTCCATGCGTAATTAGTTTTGGACATTTTGACGCTCTTGGCGCTACGAATGTAATTCCTGAACGTGCAGAAATAAAAGGCACTTTTCGAACTATGAATGAAGAATGGAGGCAAAAGGCAGCTATTCTATTAATGGATTTAGCTAATAACTTAGAAAATAAGTACAAAGGAAATGTTAATTTGATCGTTTCAAAAGGTTATCCTTTTTTAAAGAATGATGAAGAACTTACAGAAAAATTAAAAACAAAATTTGAATCTTTCTTTGGTCCTGAAAACATTGAGGGATTAGCACTTCGCATGACTTCTGAAGATTTTTCATTTTACAGTCAAACTATTCCAGTTTGTTTTTTCCGTTTGGGAGTTGGAAACAAGGAAAAAGGAATTATTTATAGTGTCCATCATCCAAAGTTTGATGTGGATTCAGCATGTTTAAAAACGGGGATGCTTGCAATGATACAAGCTGCTTTATGATTCGCATACTTTTTCTTATTCTAGTTTTGTACTCTTGCTCAAAAGAGAAACGAGCATATAATAAACTAGATGGCATTTGGGAAGTAACTCAGGCTAGAATTGTAGATGGACAAGGATTCACATTTTATGATGATTC
The DNA here is from genome assembly GCA_009926125.1 of Flavobacteriales bacterium. Lineage (GTDB taxonomy): Bacteria > Bacteroidota > Bacteroidia > Flavobacteriales_D > Crocinitomicaceae > UBA952. The sequence continues at coordinate 14,151 of RFPM01000005.1, forward strand.
ACCAACAGGAACAATAGAATTTCAATCGAATACAAAAGTTTGTTCTGCAACATTCGCTTTTTCTTATGAAAATTTATCAGAAGTTCTATTTATAATTTATGACACACTTGACTACAATTCAGCAACATTTGTATTAAATAATAAAGGAGAACAATTGGAGATATTTCAGGGTGGTTTTGGGAGTCTTTCGGATAAATTTAGAATTATGGTTTTAACTAAAGATGCTTTAGTAATCGAATATTATGATTATTTAAACTATAAACTCAAGCGATTTACCCTTAGAAAAAAGTAGCTTATAAAAAGCCTAATTCTAATTTTGCTTCTTCACTCATCATGTCTTTGTCCCATGGTGGATCAAATACAATGTTAACTTTAGAACTTAGAACACCTTCAACAGTTGCAACTTTATCTTCGATTTCCTTCGGCATACTTTCAGCAACAGGGCAATTTGGAGAAGTTAGCGTCATTTCAATTGTAACATTTCCTTCTTCATCTATTTTTACCTCGTAAATCAAACCCAATTCATATACATCAACAGGAATTTCTGGATCATAGATTGTTTTTAGCATGCTCACAATTTTATTTTCTAGGTCTTCCATTTTAGTGTTGAATGTATTTAAGTGCTTCCATTTTCATTTTCTTTATCATGCCATTTAATCCATTAGCCCGAGTTGGAGAAAGGTGTTCTTGAAGTCCAATATCAGAAATAAATTTTAAATCAGTTTTTAGAATAGTTTCTGGATGCTCATCATTTAAAACTCGAATTAATAAACCAATAATCCCTTTCGTAATAATTGCTTCTGAATCTGCTGAAAACTGCATTTTCCCATCATTGAAGTCTGCATTAAGCCAAACACGAGATTGACAACCTTCAATTAAACGCTCCTCTGTTTTTAATTCTTCTTGAATCAATGGTAAATCTTTTCCAAGATCTATCAAGTATTCGTATTTCTCCATCCAGTCGTCAAAAACCTCAAATTCTGAAACGATTTCGTCTTGCTTTTCTTGGATAGTAAGGAGGATGGCCATTATTTCAACATGTTTATACTTTTTTCTAATGCCTCCACAAATAAGTCAATTTCTTCTTTGGTATTGTAAAAGGCAAAGGAAGCGCGTGTAGTTCCGGGAATTTTATAAAAATCCATCAGTGGTTGCGTGCAATGGTGACCGGTGCGAACAGCAATTCCGTGTTTATCAAGTAAGGTTCCAATATCAAAAGGGTGAATTCCATCCACAGTAAAAGATATAACACTTGTTTTATTTTTTGCTTCACCAATAATGTGCAATCCTTCAAATGTATCTAAAAGATGTTCTGCATATTTTGTTAACTCTCCTTCGTGTTTTTGAGCTCCATCAAGATCAATTGAGTTTAAAAAGCCAACAGAAGTTCCTAAGCAAATTCCACCAGCAATATGTGGCGTGCCAGCTTCAAATTTAAAAGGCAATTCATTGTAACTTGTGTGTTCAAACGTGACTCGTGAAATCATATCTCCACCACCTTGATAAGGCGGCATTCGATCCAACAGATCTTCTTTTCCATATAAAACTCCAATGCCAGTGGGCCCAAATAATTTATGGCTTGAAAAAACATAAAAATCGCAATCTAGGTCTTTCACATCGATTTTCATATGTTGAATACTTTGGGCTCCATCTAATAGTACTTTAGCTCCAACAGCATGTGCTTTTTGTGTTAATTCTTTCACTGGATTAATTGTACCAAGTGTATTTGAAATATGGGTAATCGCCAATAATTTTGTTTTTTTTGAAAGCAATTTATCAAATTCCTCTTCAATTAATTCCCCTTTAAAATTGATAGGAGCTACACGAAGAATCAGGCCTTTTCTTTGACAAAGCATTTGCCACGGAACAATATTAGAATGGTGTTCCATTGCAGTAATTAAAATTTCATCTCCAGCGGTCAATAATTCTCCATAAGACGATGCAACAAGATTTATTCCGTCAGTTGTCCCTTTCGTAAAAATAATTTCTTCTGCTTTTCGGGCATTAATAAAGTGTTGAATTTTCTTTCGTGCTTCTTCAAATTCTGTTGTGGCTTTTTGACTCATAAAATGAACACCACGATGAATGTTCGCATTTTCTTTCGAGTAGAATTTATTTATAGCATTTAAAACGATTTGTGGTTTTTGAGAAGTTGCACCATTATCAAAATAGATTAAATTTTTGCCATAAATTTCTTGCCTTAATGCAGGAAATTCTTCTCGGATTTCACGAACATTGAAAGGTTTTTTAATGATTTCTGTCATAGTCAAGTACAAAGTTAAGCATTCCCTTATTTTGAAACGTTCTAAACAGAAAAGAGTTTTAAAATAATGATACTTATCTTGGCTTAAGGTTGATATATGGAATTAAAATTTCTTCCATTGAAATTCCCCCATGCTGAAAAGTATTTTCGTAATAATTAACAAAATGATTGTAATTGTTTGGGTAAACAAAAAAATCTTGACCTTTTGCAAAAACAAATTCAGAAGACATTTTTAGTTTTGGCAAAAAAGCTTCCTGAGGATTTTGCACCGAAAAAACCTCTTTTTTATTATAGCTTAAACCTCTTCCCACTTTATATCTCAAGTTAGAATTAGTGCTTTTTTCTCCTACAATTCGTACGGGATTAGTTACTTTTATTGTTCCATGATCACTTGTAATCATTAGTCTTATTCCAGCTTCAGCAATTTTTTTTATAATTTCTAAAAGTGGAGAATGTTCAATCCAAGAAACAGTGATAGAACGATAAGCCGCTTCATCTTCTGCCAATTCACGGATGATTTCCATTTCGGTTCTAGCATGAGAAAGCATATCAACGAAATTATAGACAATGAAATTAACGTCATTCTCTTTTAATAGATGAAATTGCTCGCTTAATTTTTTACCTGCTTCAACTTTTGTTATTTTATTATAGCTCCACTTTACATTTTTGCCCAAACGCTTTAAATGAGCCTCTAGGAAATCTTGTTCGTGCATGTTTTTTCCACCTTCATCATCTTCATTTTTCCAAAGTTGTGGAAAGCGTTTTTCAATTTCAGATGGAAGTAAACCAGCAAAAAATGCATTTCTAGCATAGTGGGTGGCGGTTGGAAGAATTGAATAAATAATTTCTTCTTCATCTTTAACAAAATACTTTGCAAAAATAGGCTCAATCATTTTCCATTGATCAAAGCGCAAATTGTCAATTAGTAGAACTGCTATTTTTTCGCTTCCAATTTTCGGTGCTATTTTGTTTTTTATTACATTCTGAATCATTAAAGGAGCTTCTTCAGTTCCATTAAGCCAATCAAGGTAGTTATCTTCAATAAAATCTGCAAAAAGTTTATTGGCTTCTTTTTTTTGCATTTCTAGAATTTCACGCATTCCAGATTCCTCAATTGTATCGAGTTCAATTTCCCAAAAAACTAGTTTTGCGTATAATTCTTTCCATTCTTCGGCATCCAATCTCCCGTTTAAAAGCATTCCTAATTGTCGAAATTCTTGCTGATAATTAGAATTTGTTTTTTGTGAAACCAATTTACTCTTATCAAGAATTTTTTTGATACTCAATAAAATTTGATTTGGATTTACAGGTTTGATGAGGTAATCGGCAATTTTACTTCCAATTGCTTCTTCCATTATATGTTCCTCTTCACTTTTTGTGATCATTACAACAGGCACGAGTGGAAAAGCTTCTTTTATCTGAGATAAGGTTTCAAGCCCAGAAAGTCCAGGCATATTTTCGTCTAAGAAGACAATATCGTAGCTCTTTTCATGGCATTTATCAATTGCATCAGAACCATTAGTTACTCCGTCAACTGAGTAACCTTTATTCTCTAAAAAAAGAATATGCGGCTTTAATAATTCAATTTCATCATCTGCCCAAAGAATTTTACCTTGCATTTGCCTTATTTTTAATAGCTTTGAATAATTATTCTAAAGTTAATCAATTGCGACCGAACTTAAATCGAAATAACAAGAAGAAAATAGTAAACGATCCAGTTTATGGTTTTATTTCTATTCCTGATGAAATTATTTTTGATGTCATAGAACATCCCTTTATGCAACGACTCCGTCGAATTATGCAATTAGGCTTAAGCCATCTTGTTTATCCAGGTGCAATTCACACACGTTTTCATCATGTTTTGGGAGCGATGCATTTGATGTCTCAGGCAGTTTCAACAATTCGCAGAAAAGGAAATGATATTTCTTTGGAAGAGGAACGCGCTGTTTATTTAGCAATATTACTTCACGATATCGGTCATGGACCGTTTAGTCATGCATTAGAATACGATATTGTTTGCGGTGTAAGTCACGAGAAAATTTCAGGCTATTTTATAGATCGCTTAAGTTCAGAATTTGGAGAAGATTTAAATAGAGCACTTTTAATTTTTCAAAATAAGTATGAAAAGCCCTATTTACACCAGTTGGTTTCTAGTCAATTGGATATGGACCGCTTGGATTATTTAAATCGTGATAGTTTTTATTCTGGTGTTAGCGAGGGAATTATTGGTAGCGAGCGCTTAATTGAAATGCTGAATGTGCATGAAGGAAATTTGGTGCTTGAAGAAAAAGGAATTTATTCAATTGAAAAATTTATAGTTGCAAGGCGCTTGATGTATTGGCAAGTTTATCTTCACAAGACGGTTGTTGCCGCAGAATACATGCTTATTTATACTTTACGAAGGGCAAAAGAGTTGGTTAAAAATGGCGAAGTAATTTTTGCAAGTTCTGCCTTAAAGTTTTTTCTTGAAAATGATATAAAACAAGAAGATTTTGAGAAAAACCCTAAAGTTTTAGATTTTTTCGCTCAGCTAGATGATTATGATATTTTGGGAGCAATCAAAGAGTGGCAGAATAATTCAGATCAGGTTTTATCGATTCTTTCTAAGGCACTTGTGAACCGCAAACTTTTTAAAATTGAAATTTCAAAAGAGCCATTTAGTAAAGCTAGAATTGAAAATGAAAAAAAGACGGTGCAGTCATTATATAATTTGACGCCTGAAGCTCTTGATTATTTTGTGTATTCAGATATCCTTACTAATAAAGCGTATAATCAAGACAAGGAAAATATTAATATTTTAATGAAGTCAGGAGAAATAATTGATCTTACAAAAGCTTCTGATAATCTAAATATTTCAGCTTTGGCTCAACCAGTTGAAAAGTATTTTTTATGTTATCCAGTAGCCTGATTTATTTCTTTTTTACTTCTTCTTTCGTTACCATTGTTTTTTGCAAAGCAACTGAGGTAGGAATTGTAATTAAATAGCCTTCTTCATTTCTGATATACATAAAGAAAAAAGAAATATCTATGAGTTTTCCTTCTACATCATATTCTTTATCTAATACTCTGATATTTTGCCCAATTTTTAAAGGGTGATTAAAAAACAAGATTAAACTTGATGTAATATTTGAAAGAATCGACCATTGTGCAAAAAATGCAATCCCTAAAACAGTCACCACAGAAGTAAGAAATACAATTAAATCTTTTTTGTCAATATTCCATATAGAAATAAGGGTTACAGTAATAAAAATAAATAGAAAAAGATTAATGATTCTATGTGCAATTCGTTTTCTTTTTGCGTCAAAGTCAAAATGATTTAAAAAGCGATTAACAGATTTTCGGCTCACTAGTTTTATGATTACTGCAATAATTAAGAGCCCAAATGTAAGTAGTAACTGATTTTCGATTATATTCATTTTATATTTTTTAAGTTAATTTTTGCTTTTTCCCAATATATATCCATTTCTTCAAGATTCATATTTTCAATTTTTTTCTTGTCTTCGCGAATTGTTTCCTCCATTAATTGAAAGCGCCGAATAAATTTTTGATTTGTCTTCGCAAGGGCATTTTCTGGAGAAATATCAATAAATCTAGCATAGTTTACTAAAGAAAATAATAGGTCGCCAAATTCTTCTTCTATGTTTTCAGAATTTGCTGCAATTTCAACTTGGAATTCCTCCAACTCCTCTTTCACTTTATTCCAAACATCTTCCTTTTTTTTCCATTCAAATCCAATTCCTTTTACTTTTTCTTGAATTCGAATTGCCTTTACTAATGCAGGTAACGAAGAAGGAACTCCTTCCAAAATTGATTTTTTCCCTTCTTTTAATTTTAATTTTTCCCAGTTAGCTTTTACTTCAGTTTCATCAGCTACAATAGTATCGCTGTAAATATGAGGGTGTCGGTAAATTAATTTATCGCAAATCCCATCTAAAACAGCTGTTAATGTAAATGCTTTTTGTTCTTCAGCTATTTTTGAATAGAAGACAAGATGCAAGAATAAATCGCCTAATTCGCCTTTTAAGGAGTTTAAATCATTGGCGGTAATTGCATCTGCCAATTCATATGTTTCTTCAATTGTTAACTCGCGAAGGCTTTCAATGGTCTGTTTTTTATCCCAGGGACATTTTTCACGGAGCTCATCCATGATTGTCAATAATCTATCAAATGCTTTTAGTCGTGAATCCATTTTTTTTGTAAAAATATAGATTATACTCGTTCACTTTTGTTTATCTTTGATAAATATGTTTGGAAAACTTCATTTTTTTTTAACTATAAGTTGCTTGCCTTTTTTATTCTTTGGACAAGGAAGTAATGAAAAAGGATTTGAAATCAAATCAAAAATCGGTTTTTTAGCTATCCAACACCAAACAATGTCACATCTACCTAAAGAAACAGCTAAAGCGCTTGAAATTAGTTATTTTAATCACACACGCGGGTCTAAACTTTGGCATAAAGCATATCGTTATCCAACAATTGGCGCAACACTTTTTATTGGTTCGGTTGGAAATACAAAGGTGCTAGGAACTTACACTGGTTTATATGGATTTGCCGAACTCCCACTTATTAAATACAAAAATTTTGAAATGAATTTCAAATTTGCTACAGGCTTAGGTTATTCTAATTCCTGCTATTATCAAAATTCTAAAAATGTGGCGATTGGAACAAACTTTAACACCATGATGTGCTTTGGAATTAAAAGTATTCAACGCTTTAAGAATAGTTCAATAAGTCTTGGAATTGACATGACACATTTTAGTAATGGAGGATTCAAAATGCCAAATTTCGGGATTAATATTCCATACATTTCTGTAGGTTATGGAATGAGATTTGGCCAAAAAATTGAATATGCCGAGAAAGCTACCTCTGATTTCCCATTAAATAAGTGGCTTTATAATGTTTTTGGAATGTATTCCCGAAATTCAGTAATGCCAATTGGCGGAAAAACTTATCCGGTTTATGGCACTGGATTTTCTATCCGTAGGTATTTTGGACAGAAAGCAGGTATAGAATTTGACTTAGATTTTATCTCAAAGCAAGTTATTTTTTCATACGAACCTTCTATCCCAAAAACACAAATGGATATTTTACAAATCGGTTTCTATACTGCGTATTTGGTTCCTTTGAATAACTTTAATTTTGTCTTGGGAATGGGTGTTTATTTAAAGGATAAATTCCGAACAGATACACCTATTTATACTCGTATTGGCTGCAGGTATCAGTTTAAAAATGGACTAACAAGTTCTTTTAACCTTAAAACACATTTTGGCCGTGCTGACTATTTAGAATTTGGATTAGGTTATACATTTAACTATAAATAAGTATGTTAAGTCGACTATTTTTCTTTTTAATAATTCCTTTTTTATTTAGTTCATGTAAAAAACCAAGCGATCGGTCGTGTTATAAAATGACAGGTGACATTATTAATAAAATTATTCCACTTGGAAGTTTTTCTCAATTAGACTTAGGACCATATATTCAATATGAATTAATACAAGATACTGCAAATTTTATAGAAATTAGTGCAGGTAAAAATTTAATGAATTTTATTTCGAGTGAGATCGAAACAGGAAATCTAGTTATTAAAAACAATAATAAATGCCGATTTTTACGCTACAAAAAAGAAAAAGTCACTGCAAAAATTCATTTTACAACATTAAATTCTATTTTTTACCATGGATCAGAACTTTTATTTTCTAAGGACACTTTAGATTTCTCATCATCGGATTTAACTATAGATGCTAATGAAACTTCAGGTTCCATTAATTTGAAATTAAAGGCAAAAACAATCTATTTAAACAATTCTAATGGCACTCCAGATATTGAACTTTCAGGTTCCTGCGATTTCTTTACAATTGACATATCAGCCAATGGAACATTTTCAGCTAAAAATCTTTTTGTGAAAGATTCTATTTATTTGCACTATGCATCTTCTTTGTACTCGGAACTAAAAAGTAGTAATTGCAAACTTAAGGCAGAATTATTAGGAGTAGGGAATGTTGGTTATTTTGGAGTACCATCAATTATCTTGACGAATTATTATAATTCTGGCCGACTTATCGATAAAAACTAATATAGTTTCCTATTTTTGTTAAAATTTTAGTAGAATGCTAGCTGTAATATTATTAACCATTGGTTTATTGGCAATTGGAGTTGCTGGAATTTCAATCAAACTCTTGCTCAAAAAAGACGGAAAATTTGCTGGCACTTGTGCATCGAATAATCCACTTTTAAATAAAGAAGGTGAATCCTGTGGTTTGTGTGGCGCTCGCCCTGAAGAAAAGTGCCAAGGATAATTTTTCTTAGTACTTTTATTTTTTCAAAATTTATAAGCTTTTCTTTTTTATGAAAATTATTTCTTTTAACGTTAATGGCATTCGCGCAATTGTAGGAAAGACCTTTGTTCAAGACATGGAAGAAGTTGCTGCAGATATAATTTGTCTTCAAGAAACAAAAGCAAGTCCTGAGCAGGTTATAGAAGCAATTTCTAGTCTAACAAATTATCATATTTATGCGAATAGTGCAGAACGAAAAGGATATTCAGGAACTGCCATTTTTTCAAAAATAAAACCTCTTTCCGTCACCTATGATATGGGTCTTGTAGAACACGATCAGGAGGGGCGAATAACATGCGCAGAATACGATAAATTTTTTCTTGTTTGTGTTTACGTTCCAAATTCTGGCAGTGAGCTTGCACGGTTGTCCTATCGACAAAAATGGGATGCAGATTTCTTGATTTATTTAAAGAAACTAGAAAAAAATAAGCCTGTAATAGTTTGTGGCGATTTTAATGTTGCCCATCAAGCAATTGATCTTTCTCGACCTAAAGAAAATTACAATAAAGCAGCTGGTTATATGCAAGCAGAAATTGACGGCATGTCAAATTTTTTAAAAAATGGCTTTGTGGATACATTTAGATGGAAATATCCAGAAATACTAAAGTATTCTTGGTGGAGTTATCGTGCTGGAGCGCGCCCAAAAAATATCGGTTGGAGAATAGATTATTTTTTATGTTCGGATTCATTTAAAGAAAACATATCAGAAGCTACGATTTACAATGATGTTTTTGGTTCAGATCATTGTCCCGTTGGGATAGAATTAAAGGAAGTTAAATAATGCAACATCTAAAAGATACTTTTAAACACCAAGGAAAAAGAAAGATTCTTATTGCAGAATTAGTTGAGATGGGTATTAAGAACAAGGATATCTTGGAAGCGTTTAATGCCATACCAAGACATTTCTTTTTAGACTTAGCCTTTGATGAACAAGCTTATACGAATATGGCTTTTCAAATCGGTTCTGGACAAACAATTTCTCATCCTTACACTGTTGCATTTCAAACTGATTTATTGGAACTAAAGAAAGGAGAGAAAGTACTAGAAATTGGATCTGGATCTGGATTTCAAACCTGTATTCTTTGTCAATTAGGAGTCAAGGTATTTTCAATTGAGCGCCATCGAGAACTTTTTATGAAAGCAAAACAGATGGTTGGATTCTTTAATTTTACTGCAAAAATGTATTTTGGAGATGGCTACAAAGGGAATCTTTCCTATGCTCCCTATGATAAAATTTTGGTAACCTGTGGCGCGCCAGAAATTCCGAATGAGTTGATAAAACAATTGAAAATTGGTGGAATTATGATTATTCCTGTTGGAGAAGGGAAAGAACAAAAAATGCTAAAAATAATTAAAACCCAAGAAACTGAATATTCAATTCAAGAATTTGGGACTTTTAAGTTTGTTCCAATGCTTGAACGAACTGTAAAATAATTTTTAGCAAGTTCTTATGTGAATAATTAAATATTTCTCATTAAATCATGTACAAGCTGAATCAATAATTAGGAGATTCTTATTACTTTCACAAAAAAAATAATACTCATGAAAGCATTATTGAAAAACCTTTTACCACATTTTATTGCTGTTGTTATTTTTATTGGTTTAGCTTCTGCTTACTTTTCTCCACTTTACAGCGATTATTCTTTAAAGCAAAATGATGTAAAGCAATTTCAAGGAATGGCAAAGGAAATTGTGGATTGCCGTTTGCAAAATGATATTGATCCACTTTGGACAAATTCCATGTTTGGTGGAATGCCGGCCTATCAAATTTCTGTTGAACACTCTTCAAATTTCTTGATTATAGTAGATTCTATTCTCAAGTTAGGATTGCCTCGACCAATTGGAATTTTATTTATGGCGATGTTAGGTTTTTATATTTTTGCGCTTTGCATGAGAATAAATCCCTGGCTCGGAATATTAGGTGCTATTGCCTTTGGATTTTCAACAATTAATATCTTGTACTTAGCTGGTGGACATATGACAAAAGTCAATGCCATTGTTTATATGGCTCCTGCACTTGGAGGAATGCTCTTGGCTTTTCGTGGGAAGTGGCTATTAGGAAGTATCATTTTTGCCTTGTTTTTCGGCTTGAATTTAACGGCAAATCATCTTCAGATGACCTATTATTTGGTGTTCCTATTAACTGCAGTAGCAATAGGAGAAGGTATCCGATTGCTTATACAAAAAGAATTTATTTCGTTGGGAAAAGTTATTGCAGCTTTGTCTATAGGAACAATTCTAGCTGTTTTACCATCTGCAAGCAACCTTATGACAACTTTGGAATACAGCAAGCATACAACACGTGGTGCAACAGATTTGACAATTAAACCAAAAACTCCTGGTAATTCTCAAGCGCAAGAAGGTTTGAATAAAAATTATATTTTAGAATACAACTTTGGACCCGGAGAGTTCCTTTCAATCTTGTCGCCAAATGCTAAAGGAGAAAAAGGTGATTATCTTGGAAATGATGAAGTTGCTATGGAAAATGTAGACAGCCAGTATTCTGAACAAATTGCTCAGATGAATCGCTATTGGGGTGGTCAGTCGAGTAGTGGTGGTGCTTTTTATTTTGGTGCATTGATGCTCACATTTTTTGTTTTAGGTTTGATTTTAATAAAGGACAATTTGAAGTGGTCATTTTTAGCAATGAGTATTTTGGCGATTTTATTGGCATCGAATGATCCCGGAGGAATTAATGATTTTTTCATAAATAAATTCCCTCTTTACAATAAATTTAGAGATTCAAAGATGATTTTATCTTTGCTTCAAGTGATGATTCCAGCTTTGGGAATACTTTTTCTAGATCGTCTATTTAAGAAAAGTGAACTGATTGAAAACAAGAAAGTTTACCTATATGTTACTGGTGGTGTCGTATTCAGTGTGATCTTACTCTATGTTTTCCCTTCGCTTTCAGGTTCGTTTATTTTAGCAGAAGAAGTGAAAATGTTTGCGCAAGAAGCTGGAAAATCACAAGATCCTGCTCAAGTTACTTTTTTGAATGGTTTAAAACAAGCTTTAATTGACACAAGAATTTCGCTTTATAAAAGTGATCTCGCGCGTTCAATCTTTTTGGTTATTCTGGCTTGTGGAATTGTTTTGGCAGCTGTTTATGCCAAAGTGTCAAATAAAATATTGCTTGGTATTGCAATTGCACTTGTTGCTTTTGATAAAAATCCTGTGCAAGTTGCAGATTTCTCAATTTTGGAGAATGAAAAGTCTACAATTCCAAATTTTAATGAGAAAGTAAATTCTTTGGAAACTAAAATGCTTCCCTCTATTCACTATAAAAATATAGCTATTGAAAATATAAAATCATTAGCGGCTTTTGGCGTGTTAAATTTGAATACCAATTTCCGTGTTCTATCGTTTTCAAATCCATTTGCCGAGACCAATACAAGTTATTTTCATAAAAGTATTGGCGGTTATCATGGTGCTAAGTTAAAACGTTATCAGGAGCTTGTTGATTTTTACATCAATGATGAAATGATGAAAGTTCGCCAAGAATTTATCAATAAAGAGATTGTAAAGCGCCCTGAAATTATGGCGCAGTATAAGGAATCAAAAGATCCGCAAGCTCAAATGCAAATTATTGAGGGATTTTTCCAAGCAACAAATTTTGATTCTGTAGTCTTACAAAAGAATTTTACGCCAGTTTTGAATATGTTAAATACAAAGTATTTCATTTCTGGAAAAGGGGTTAAGGCAACTTCCAATCCAAATGCAAATGGAGCAGCTTGGTTTGTATCTGCTGTAAAACAAGTTAATAATAGCAATGAAGAAATGAAAGCTTTGGGAAAAAATAACCTCAGTAATACTGCAATTGTAAACAAGGAATTCTCAAAGTATTTAGCTCCTCTCAATAAATTTGATTCAACAGCAACAATTTCTCTAAGTAAATACGGTGTGAATGAATTGGCATATACTTCAAATTCTACAATCCCGATGAATGCAGTTTTTAGTGAAATATATTATTCAGACGGTTGGAATTGTTACATTGATGGTAAGAAAACAGATAAGATTTTTAGAGCGAATTACATTCTGCGAGGCGCTATGATTCCAGCAGGAAAACATAGTATTACTTGGAAATTTGAACCTGTTTCATTTAAAAAAGCGAGCGGTTATTCTATGATTGGATCGCTGCTTTTGCTTTTATCTTTGGGATTAGTAGTTGGAAAAGAATATCGTTCTAGAATTGCTTCTAAAAATGCTACAAGCGAGAAATAAGTTCAAGTAAGTTTCTTTTTCGGATTTCCAAGGTGTATTTTTCACTTATTCTATTTCGTGAATTTTCGGAAAGCACCTTTTTTTCTTGAGAATCTTTTGTCAAATATTCGCTAAGCAGTTCTCTTAATTTACTTACAGATTTAGTTTGTAAAATGCCACCAATTCCTTCAACAATCATTGGCATCGCTCCAACATTTGATACGATTGGAATACATCCGCAGAGCATTGCCTCGCAAAGAGCATTTGGAAACCCTTCACTTAAAGAAAGTTGCAGGTAATATTCTTTTGTCGCTAAAAAAATAGGGAGCTCATCATTGGGCATTGTATCTAGTAAGTGAATATTTTTTGAAACTTCTTTCTGTATGGCTTTGCCTCCGATAATATAAAATTCAGCTTCCGGAAAAAATTCAGCGATTTCTATTAGTAAGTCTATTCCTTTTAATCCGATTCCAAAGCGTGAACCCAAATTAGCACCAATCGTTACGAAGGAGTTTTTTTCTTTCTTTCCTACTAGCCATTTTTCTTTTTCATAACCATTAAAAATAACGGTATATGGAGTTTTAATCTTTGGAAAATGAGCCAGATAACCTTGGTTCTTGAAATCTAAGTCCTGGTAGGAATAGGCATAATTTACGAGTGTCTTGTCAACTGGACATAAGTGTGAAGCGTTTTTAATACTGAAATACGTAAAAAATCTAAGAGGTTGGCGTAAAAACGAGCCGTATTTAATTGAAGGAAAAGAAACACAATCTGAACCTCCCAAGACGATAATACATTTTTTGCGGAACAAAAATTTGAAGATAATTGGCAAAAAAGAATGATATCCTGCAAACTGAACAATACAAAGTTTACTTCCTAGATTCGAAGATAGAAAAATCAACTCGTTTAAAAATTGAAGGGGGACAGCAAATTTGTTTGTAGTTTTAAAATGAAATACCTTAACAGTATAATTTTCCTTTAGAATTTGAATGTCCTTTTCTACAAAAGTGGATGTTCCATTATGGATATAAACTAATGGAGTTTTCATGCCTATAAAATTCTATATTTTAGGTTGTCCCATAATTTTCCAAAGCCACCTTTCATTTTCATTTCTGATATTTCCTTTTTTCTTGAAAAAATAATACTTAAATAGTTGGGAACATTTGTATGAATAGCATAAGGTAAAATTTCTTCTAGGTGAAATCCTGCAGAGTAGGTACTATTCAACAAATCTTGCATTGACAATGATTGATCGATAATTTGCAGTAATTCTGGTCGATTATGTCGTACCCAATTTAGGTATTTTGGCTCTGGAATATTAATGACTACAATTGAATCTTCGTGAACACATTTTGAAATATTTTCAAAGATCAGTGCATGCTCACTTACAGGAATATGTTCTAAAACATCAGGTAAAACAATGAAATCAAACTTTATTTCACTTTTAAAATCTGACATGTCTGTAACTAAAAAATCTGTGTAAGATCTTTTTAATTCAGCATTACACACTTTAATACTTCCCTCAGAAATGTCACAACCAAGAAAATATCCATTCTTTACTTCGTTCACAATCAATATACTCAATGTTCCAATTCCGCTTCCTATTTCTAATACTTTGGAAGTTGATTTTAAGCCAAATTTCTTTAATCTTTTGAGGATAAATCGATGCCTTGGAGTAATTCCATATTTTCTCTGCCGACTGACATAATCGTCGTAATATTTTTTTACATTTTCTTTACTTTCCATAGAGAAATAGGATTATTTCAGACATAATTTAGCGAAAGTTTCCGCTAGATTTCTGCGTGAATAAATATAGTTAATTTGTTTTGATTTTTCAGACTTCTTCAAAACTGATGAGCAGAACGGAATAATATTTTCCTCAGAATTAAAGTTTAAATAAGAAATACCTTCTGTTTTTTTCAAAATTTCTACTGCATCACCATTTTCAGGCCCAATGAAAATTATTGGATTTCCTGTTGCGATATACTCGAATAATTTTCCAGTTAAAATTCCCTTATTGTTTTCAGTATTTGGAATAATAAGCAAGAGTAAATCAGTATTAATCATGTATTCAACTGCTTTTTTATGTTCTACATAAGGTATAAATTCCACCCATTTTTCTAAGTCCAATTTTTGTATTTCAGTGTCAACAACATCACTCACATTTCCAACAAAACGAATTTTCCATTGCTGATCAACTTTAACTAACTCGGAAAATGTTTTTAAAAAAGCTTCAATTGGGTATTGCAATCCGAGATTTCCAACATAGGAAATGTATTTTACGCCTGCATCATTTTTTGTTTGCACCTTAGAAAAATCTTCTTCATCAAATCCATTTGGGATAACGTGTATTTTTTCTAAAATAGTTTCTCTTACTTCTCCAAATCGTCGTTTTATATCTTCACTTACAACGATTAAAGTATCTGCATTTTGCAAGCAAGCTTGTTCATAGCGATAATCGATTTTCTTCGCCCAGTTTGTTCTAAAAAGTAGTTTATTGTAATATATTTCTGTCCAAGGATCTCTTAAGTCAGCAAGCCATTTAATATTAAATTCCTTTTTTAATTGGAGTCCGATTAATTGGGTAGAGTGGGGAGGAGAGCTTGTAATTACAGTGTCGATTCCATGCAGTTGGATTAGCTCTCGTGCTTTTTCCAAGGCAAATTTATTCCATCCAATTCTTGCATCAGGAATAAAAAAGTTCCCGCGAATAAAACGAAACAAGTTATCAAATAAATTCGCTTTTCCCTCACCTGCAAATCCGCTATTTGGAATAGTGCCTTTTTTGATTTTTTTATAAAATCCAAAGGGACTTTTAGCACGTGTTTTATGTACTTCAATTCCAACTGGTATTTCGTCTTCTAAACTTTCATCTATATTTGGCAAAGCTGCAAATTCCGGAGCGACAGTTAAAACAATTGGTTCAATTCCAAAATCCCTGAAATATTTAACAAACTTCAGCCAGCGTTGTACACCACTTCCGCCACTTGGAGGCCAATAATACGTTATAATTAGGACTTTTTTCACACGAATTAATTACAACAAAAGTAACAATAATTAAAGACTCTAATTTATTGGCCGTTAACACTTATCTTTGTTCAAATCAATTATGGGAATAGTTCAAAAAGATTCTTTGCGCACAATGCTCATTTCCTATTTGGGATTGTTTCTCGGATATGTTAACAAGGCTTTTTTATTCTTGTTGATTTTATCAACTGAACAAATTGGTGTCGTAAACCTTATTTTTTCCCTGGGAATTTTATTTGCTCAACTTTCAAATTTTGGAATGGTCTATTCTGTTTGGAAATTCTTCCCATTTTTTAATAACAAGGAAATAAAGCACCACGGATTTTTGCCTTTTAGTATTTCCATAGTATTAATTGGAGTAATTCTTATGACTTTTATTGCTTTGTGGTTTCGCTCTGATATTGAATCCATTTATCTTGAAAAATCTCAGCTCTTTACGAACTATTATTTTTGGTTAATCCCACTTGGAATTGCCTATGTTTTTTACTTGGTTTTAGAGGTTTATTTGAGAAGTCTTTTGAAGAACATAGTTTCTGTTTTCGCAATGGAGCTCGTCTTAAGATTAGCAGTTACCAGTATTCTTTTCTTGCTGTGGTTTAAATGCATCACTTTTGACGATTTTGTCGTTCTACACAGCTTGGTTTATTTTATTCCTGTCATTATTTTACTTGTTTACATGTATCGTATAGATGAATTGCATTTGGGACTTTCTAATTTTAATATTTCCAAGAAATTCCGCAAGATAATTTTCCAGTTTTCGGCTTTTAATTATATAAATACCTTGGGAAGTACTTTGGTTATTTCACTGGATGTAATAATGATTGCTTCCTATTTAGGACTTCAAGCAACAGGTGTTTATACCACCGTTGTTTTTTTAACAAGCGCCCTGCAAGTTCCTTATAAAGCAATTGTAAGAATTAGTTCTCCGCTAATTGCTGATCATTGGAAAAAACGCGAAATGGAGAAAATGAAAGAATTATACACTCAAGTTAGTTCTGTAGCATTGGTTATTGGTTTAGGTTCTTTTCTTTTAATTTGGTCCAATATTGACTTCTTATTTTCTTTTTTAAAGCCCGAATTTAAAGCGGGAATTTGGGTGTTTTTCTTCCTAATGATAGGGCGATTGACGGACATGTATTTTGGCTTGAATGGTGCAATATTCACCACATCAAAGAAGTATAAATACGACATGATTTTCACCCTGTTTTTAATTGGAACGGTTTATGGGTTAAACCTACTTTTTATTCCAGCTTATGGTATTTCTGGCGCTGCAATTTCAACTTCAATTGCTTTAGTTTGCTACAATTTAGGCCGTCTGCTATTTGTGTATAAGGTGTATAAAATCCATCCATTTACAAAAGGTCAATTTGTAATTATAGCACTTGGCTTACTAACCTTTTTCTTGTGTCATTATCTCCAAAATATATTTCAAGATTTATGGATTCAAATGCTTTTTATGTCAAGTTTCGTAGCCATACTATTTTTTGGCAGTATCTATTTCTTTAAGCTAGAAAAAGAAACCGTAAATTATGTGAATAATTCTATGGATTTTCTGATCAAAAAAATCAGAAGAAAAAATTAAAAAAGGGATTTTATTTCTTGAATGGCAGCTGCCAAACCTTCCTTCCGTTTCCCTCCAGAAGTTGCAAAAAATGCTTGTCCGCCGCCTCCGCCTTCAATTCTTTTATCGAATTTATACTTTCTTATTCTTTAAGTTTCTATATTTACTAAGAATTAAAAAAAGTAAAATGGGAAAAAGCATATCAAAACGTATAACACTGATCGTAATGGGGCTATTATTTACAGTTGGGCTTCGAGCTCAAAGTATTTATTTCAATTACACCAATGGCACAAATGCTTCCTATAATTTGGAAGACGTGCGAAAAATCACATTTGATGCAGACATTATGAATCTCCATTTTTGGGATAGCAGCGTTTATGCTTGGAATGTGAGCACAATTGGCTATTACCAATATGATGCATCCTTAAATGTGCATGAGTGGCTGAATATCGCGAATGCTTGGGATGTCTCTATTTATCCCAATCCATCGGATGGAAATCAAAGCATAAAACTTAAACTTCCTCAAGCAACAGAATTATCATTTTCAATAATTGATATTTCAGGGAAGCAAATCTATCAACAAAAACTTGGGGAATTATCAAAAGGAGAGTATACTTTTCCAATAGATTGGAGTAATGCTTCAGCGGGATCTTATACTATTATTTTAAAATCAAACGATTTCTCTGTTACCAAGAAACTCATTAAAAAATAAGAACTATGCTGTTTTTTAGATACCTCCTTTTTTTTATTTGTGCTTTTACTTTGAATTGCACACAAGCTCAAAATTTAATGAATATTCACCAAGGGAATGGAACACTTATTCAAATACCTTTAGAGTCTATAGATAGTGTGCGTTTTGTAACTCTTCCTCCTCCAACTATTCAAAAGATATTTCAAAGCAATGGCAATATTTTGAGCATAGCAGTTAACGACATTGATAGTATAACATATACCCTTCCTAACATTGCCGCTCTCGCATCTTTAACTACTCAGCCAGTTACCGTTCTTTCTTCATCGTCGGCTTATTCTGGAGGCACTATTTCAAGTGATGGAGGTTCTGCAATTTTACAACGAGGTGTTTGTTGGAGCACATCCCCCAATCCAACACTCTCAAATAACTTTTCAGTTGACGGAACTGGCATAGGTTCATTTGGTAGTAATGTAGTACCATTGCAATCAGCTACGGTCTATTATTTAAGAGCATATGCGATAAATTCAGAAGGAACTGCTTATGGTAATCAGTTATCTTTTACAACTCTGAACCCTTCAACAAGTGGCTCATTAGCAACAATAACAACGTCAACTGTTTTAAATACAGTAGGACTAACGGCTTCTTGTGGAGGTAACATTACAGCAGATGGAGGACTTGCGGTTACAGCTCGCGGCGTATGTTGGGCTATAGGCACAACGCCAACAATTAACAATAATATTACTTCTAATGGTGCAGGAGGAGGCAGTTTTACAAGCACATTAACAAACCTACTTCCTAATACAAGTTATTTTGTTCGAGCATATGCAACAAACGATGCTGGAACAGCATATGGAATTACATATAGCTTGACAACATTTACTCTTCCAACAGTGCTAACAAATTCAATTATCAGTATAACAGGACTTACTGCAATATCTGGCGGCAATATTACTTCTGATGGTGGAGCAGCAGTTACCCAACGTGGCGTTTGTTGGAGCACTAGCCCTAACCCGACGATTACAAACAACACAACAAGCAATGGAAGCGGCATAGGCAACTTTACTAGTAATATGATAGGTCTTTCCCCATCAACTACATATTATGTTCGAGCATATGCGATTAATATTGTAGGTGTTTCTTATGGTAATGAACTTACTTTTTCAACTATTGCTCAATTGGCTTCAATTTCTACAAATTCAATTACAGCCATTTCTATAAATACTGCCATATCTGGCGGCAATATTACTTCTGATGGTGGAGCAGCAGTTACCCAACGTGGCGTTTGTTGGAGTATTAACCCTAACCCAACAATAGCAAACAACCCAACAAGCAATGGAAGCGGCATAGGCAACTTTACTAGTAATATGATAGGGCTTTCTCCATTAATAACCTACTATGTTCGAGCATATGCGATTAATATCGTAGGTGTATCTTATGGAAATGAAGTTAATTTTACAACTATTGCTCTATTGGCTTCAGTTTCTACAAATTCAATTACATCTATAACTACAAATACTGCCATATCTGGAGGCAATATTACTTCTGATGGTGGAGCAGCAGTTACCCAACTTGGGGTTTGTTGGAGTACCAGCCCTAACCCGTCGATATCAAGCAATACAACAAGCAATGGTATCGGTACGGGCAACTTTACTAGTAATATGACAGGGCTTTCTCCATCAACAACCTATTATATTCGAGCATATGCGATTAATATTGTAGGTGTTTCTTATGGTAATGAAGTTTCTTTCACAACAGAAGATATTGTTACCAATCCTGGTGCTGGTGTTTCATTTGATGGTTATAATTATTCTAGTATTGTCTTAGGAAACGGACAAGAATGGATGAATGAAAACCTGCGAACCACTAATTATGCAAATGGTGACCCTATCCCGAATATAACGAATAATACCCAATGGCAAACCCTAACTACAGGGGCTTGGACTCATTACAACAACAATAGCCAAAATGAAATTCCTTATGGTAAGCTCTACAATTGGTATGCTGCCTCTGACTCAAGAAATGTATGCCCAATAGGATGGCATGTGCCTAGTAACGATGAATGGATATTATTAGTAGACTATTTAGGTGGGTTAACAGTTGCAGGTGGTAAAATGAAAAGTACAGGTACGCAATACTGGATAAGTCCTAATCAAGATGCCACCAACGAAAGTGGTTTCTCAGCTCTGCCAGGCGGTATTTATACCAATAATTTTTACTCTATTGGAGTAGATGGTTGTTGGTGGGCGTCTACGGAAGTCCCCACTGACTCGGCTTGGTTGAAATTTATTGGTGCCTCAGGTGGGACTCTTGCCGAAGGACCAAATTTTAAGTGGTTTGGTACGTCTGTTCGTTGTCTTAAGGATTAGAAATTATTCGATTTATTTGATAATTTTCCGAGGAGCAGTCGATTTTTTTTAGATTAAGTACTGCGCCAAACTTTTTGAGCTTTTAGGTGCGAAGAAAAAATACCGAAAGTAAAATTTAACCAGTTATCAATTAAGCTGAGAAAATTAAAAAAGGGATTTTATTTCTTGAATAGCGGCTACCAAACCTTCCTTTCTTTTTCCTCCTGAAGTTGCAAAAAATGCTTGTCCGCCCCCTCCGCCTTCAATATGTTTTGAAACTTGACGAATTATTTGCGAGGCATTTAAATTTTTCTCAGCCACTAAATTATCAGAAACAATTAGACTCAAGAAACACTTATCACCTTCCGAGTTTCCAATCACGCCAATAAAATTTGGATTTTCTTCTTTCAATTGAAATAAAATATCTTTTATCGAATGCATCTTCAAATCAAGAATTTCTCCAAGAAAATGAATTCCATTAATTGCGGTAATTTTTGTTTTGAGTTCAAGTTTGATGTTTTTTGCATTCTCTCTCTGCTGCACTTCGATCTCCTTCGTTAATTGTTGATTCTTTTTAAGAAGTTCGTCAATTAATTTCAGTACATCAGGTGGATTTTTTAAAAGAGAACTAATAGCATCAAATTTCTCTGTTTTTTCTTTGAAATACTTTTCAGCACTTGGTCCTGTGATAGCTTCTATTCTTCTTATCCCGGCGGCAACTGCGGCTTCTGAGGTGATTTTGAAAAGACCAATTTTTCCAGTTGCTGTCACATGTATTCCACCACATAATTCAACGGAATCACCGAATTTAATAACGCGAACAGAATCTCCGTATTTTTCTCCAAACAATGCCATTGCACCCATTGCTTTTGCTTCATCAATCGGAACTGCACGGCGTTCTTCCAAGGAAATATTTTGGTGAATAGCGTTTGTTATCATCCTTTCAATCTGCTCTATTTCTTCATCTGTCACTTTAGCAAAATGTGAAAAGTCGAAACGCAAATAAGAAGGATTAACAAGCGAGCCTTTTTGCTCAACATGCTCACCAAGTACTTTTCGCAATGCGTGATGCAGTAAATGCGTTGCCGAATGATTTTCTGCACTTAATTGGCGTTTTTCGACATCTATTTCAGCAGTAAAGTTCCCACTTAAATCGCCAGGAATTTTTTCACTTAGATGGATGATTAAATTATTTTCTTTTTTCGTGTCAAAAATTACGATGCTCGCTGTTTCATTTCGCAGAATTCCCTTATCGCCAACTTGTCCGCCACCTTCAGGATAAAAAGGTGTTTGATTTAAAACGAGTTGGTAAAATTCTTTTTGCTTTTGAGAAACTTTACGATACTTGATAATTTGGACTTCAGCACTTGTGTGGTCATAACCAATAAATTTGCTTGTTTCATCGGGATTTACTTGTACCCAATCATCTGTTTCTACAGCTGTTGCAGCGCGTGATCTGTCTTTTTGAATTTGTAGTTCGCTGTTAAAACCTTGTTCGTCTATGCTTAAGCCATTTTCTCGTGCAATTAAAGAAGTTAAATCAACAGGAAAACCATAGGTGTCATACAATTCAAAAACTGAATTTCCAGCAATTACGGTGATGTTTTGTGACTTGCATTCGTGCATTAGCAAATCCATTCTTCGAATTCCTAGCTCTAGTGTTCTGAAAAAACTATTTTCTTCCTCGCGAATAACTTTAGAAATTAAATCCTGTTGCTTAATCAATTCGCTGTAAGGATCTCCCATTAATTTACATAATACGAGCGATAAGTCACTCAAAAAAGATTCTTTTAATCCCAATGTTTGGTAGCCGTAACGGACCGCTCTGCGTAAAATTCTTCGGATTACGTAACCAGCACCATTATTTGCTGGAATTTGGCCATCAGCTATTGAAAAAGCAATCGTTCGAATGTGATCAGCAATAACACGCAAGGCAATGTCTGTTTCTTCCGATTTTCCATAGGAAATCCCAGAGACCTTAACCATGTGTTGAATCAATGTTTGAAATAAATCAGTATCGTAGTTGGATTGCTTTCCTTGAAGAGCCATCGCTAAGCGCTCCAAGCCCATGCCAGTATCAACGTGCGTAGCAGGAAGATTTTCCAAGGAGCTATCAGCTTTTCGATTGAATTGCATGAAAACATTGTTCCAAATTTCAATCACTTGTGGATGGTCATTGTTTGGAACATTGTCTGAGGCATCTCCTTCGAAAACGGTAACGTAAAGATTTTCCTTAGGAATTTTATATACTTCCGTTAATAATTCCCAGGCCCAAGAAATCGCATCTTCTTTGAAATAATCTCCAAAAGACCAATTTCCCAACATTTCAAACATCGTATGATGATAGGTGTCAACCCCAACTTCTTCTAAGTCATTGTGCTTTCCAGAGACGCGCAAACATTTTTGTGAATTAGCAACACGTTTATCACTTGGAACCTGATATCCGAGGAAAAAATCTTTAAATTGATTCATTCCTGCATTGGTAAACATTAAGGTTGGATCATTTTTCACAAC
Source organism: Flavobacteriales bacterium (assembly GCA_009926125.1). Lineage (GTDB taxonomy): Bacteria > Bacteroidota > Bacteroidia > Flavobacteriales_D > Crocinitomicaceae > UBA952. Next base: position 37,090 of record RFPM01000005.1, read on the forward strand.
CATGGGCGCTGAAGGAACAATTTTATGTCCTTTACTTTCAAAAAAATCAAAAAATTGCTGCCTTATTTCAGAAACGGTCATTTTATATTCTACTTTAAAGCAAATTTATGAAAAGCTACGCACTTGGCGATAAATTTATCAGTTTTTAGATAACTCATTCATAAATTAAAAATTATTAATAAAAAAGATTTGTTAGATTACGATGTAGCTCTTTATATGGAATAGAAACCAAACGTGTTACTGAAGCTGTAAAGAATAATCCTGAAAAATTTCCTGAAGGATATGTGATCTATTTAGTTATAATTAGCGAACACTATTCGGCCTTGAATTTCATGGTTTTTGCTACTGAACTGAAACTAATAATTTTTAAAATTTCTGCAAGAACATTTTTGAAAAAATTCAGTTTCAGAAAGGAGTTAAAATTGTTCGCGACGAGTTGTAAATAGTTGTAAAATTATGATTTGCGAACAAAATAGAAATTCAGAGCCTTGACTTTTTTGTTTCTTTTTTTGTCAAGAAAAAAAGAAAGGAAAATAGAATAATTTCTCAAATTGAGATTGTTATTCTCGTTACGAATTTGATTAGGATTTGATTGCTGATAAGAAATTGTACACTAAAATAAAAATTAATAGAACCATGTTAGTAGAAATTGGAGCTGAACCGGTCGAAAATTTCGACCGGTTCAAACATATCAAACATTCTAAAGTAAGACCAAAAGCATTCACTGATAAAGGATTGTATATGTTAGCAACGATTCTGAAAAGTCCAAAGTCGACTCAAACAACGATTGCAATCATTGAAACTTATTCCAAATTTAGGCAGTTTTCAAAAGCTATTCAATCGATTTCAGAAAATAAAAATGAGAAAACTAATAATGAATTGATAGAAAAAGGAAGAACTATACTTTCAGAAATTTTGGTGGGTGATACACAAGGAGTTCATCGATCCCCTTTTAGAAAAATACGTTTGCGAGCATACCGCAAATGAAAGTGACTTGTTAAAGAAAATAAACCGTGAAACGCATTTGGAAGTCCTGCAACCGCGGATGTTAAGTGGTCATCTTCAAGGACGAGTATTGAGTATGTTTTCAAAAATGATTCGGCCTGAAAGAATATTGGAAATTGGCACCTACACCGGTTATTCCGCACTTTGTTTAGCGGAAGGATTGACGCCTAATGGAAAATTAGTTACGATTGATATCAACGAAGAATTGGCACCGCGCGTGCGTTCTTATTTTTCAGCTTCAGAATTTTCAGAACAAATAGACTATAAAATTGGTGCTGCGCTGGAACTTATTCCTGCTTTAAATGAAAAGTGGGACATCGTATTTATTGATGCAGACAAGCACAATTACATCAATTATTATCACTTGGTATTTCCAATGGTAAATGTTGGTGGCTTCATAATTGCGGATAATGTTCTGTGGTCTGGCAAGGTGGTTGATTCTACTCAAAATGACAAAGACACCCAATTGCTTCGTGAGTATAACCTCTTAAATCACGAGGATGAGAGGGTTGAGGAGGTGCTATTTCCAATTCGTGATGGACTAATGGTTTCGAGAAAAATTAAGGATTAATAGCACACGAAATAAATTAACATAACTTATTAAATTAACTTTGAAATATGAAAGAAATTATTTGTCCTAGTTGTAAAAAAGCATTTGAAATTGATCAAGCTGGCTTTTCTGATATTGTAAAACAAGTGCGTGACGATCAATTCGATAAAGAATTAAAGATTCTTGTTGGTCAAGCAGAAAAGGAAAAAGAAAATGCTGTTAAGTTAGCAGAGGCAGATCTTAGAAAGATAACACAGGATGAGATTGCAAAAAAGGATAGAGAAATAATAGTCTTACAAGCTAAAAGTCAAAATGCTGAAACAGAAAAAAAATTAAGTGTTTCAGAAGCCATTAAAAGTATTGAAAAAGAAAGAGATGATTTGGCGAATAATGTAAAAATTGCAGCTTTAGAAAAGCAAAATCTTGAAAATTCATTAAGGCATCAATTTTCTACTGAGTTAAAAACTAGAGATGAAATCATTCAATATAAGGATGATGAAATTGCTCGTGTTAAGGAGATGAAAATTAAACTTTCAACAAAAATGTTAGGCGAATCTCTTGAGCAATATTGTGAAATTGAGTTTAATAAAATTCGTGCAACAGCATTCCAAAATGCTTATTTTGAAAAAGACAATGATTCAAGTTCAGGTAGTAAGGGCGATTTTATTTATCGAGAATTTGATGACGCTGACAACGAAATTATTTCCATTATGTTCGAAATGAAAAATGAAGCAGACCAAACTGCTGCAAAAAAAAAGAACGAAGATTTTTTTAAAGAGTTGGACAAAGATCGGACAGAAAAAAAATGTGAATTTGCCGTGCTTGTTTCAGTATTAGAAGATGAAAGTGACCTTTACACTGGAATTACCGATGTTTCATACAAATTTCCAAAAATGTTTGTAGTACGTCCTCAATTTTTTATTCCCATAATCACCCTACTTAGAAATGCTGCAATGTCTTCACTTAAATACAAAGCAGAACTTGCTTTAGTAAAAAATCAAAGTGTTGATATCACCAATTTTGAAAATAGTATAAACGAATTTAAAGCAGGATTTGCAAAAAATTATGATTTAGCTAGCCGTCAATTTAATACTGCAATTAATGAAATTGACAAAACAATCGATCATCTTCAAAAAACAAAAGAAGCACTTCTCTCATCTGTTAATAATTTAAGGCTTGCAAATAATAAGTCTGATGATTTAACTATTAAAAAATTAACAAAGGGAAATCCAACAATGACAGCAAAATTTGATGGTCTATCAAATAAACCTGAATAAATTCTTTCGCGAATACAAAACTTGGGATTACTAATCTTTTAAAATAATTTTTAATTCATTTAGAATCAAAGCCGTGGCACCCCAAACAATTTTTTCTTGAATTTCATAACAAGGAATATTTTTTAAATTCATGTTTCCTGAAATTTTAATATCTCGATTACTATGATCTTTTTCTAAGAAATCGGAAAGTTCAACTTTTAGAATAGTTGCTACTTCTCTTTGATTAATAAGAATGTCAGGTTCTTTTTCATGAAAAAATACGAAAGGAGAAACTATGAATTTTGATACTGATACAACGACAGCGCTTAGTTCTGTTACCAGTTCTCCAGAATTGACAGGAATTCCGATTTCTTCTTGACTTTCTCTTCTTGCAGTGTATTCTAATTCCCTATCATCTTCATCAAATTTCCCTCCAGGAAATGCAATCTGCTGACTGTGAAAGCCATCATATTTTGAGCGTTCAATTAAAATAAAATAGGTGCTCTGCCCTTTGTTATAAAGATGAATACCTACAGCAGCTTTTCGTAATTCTATATTTGTGTAATTCCCAAATTCTCGTTCAGGATAAAATATGAGCTGCGCATTAATTCCTGGCTTTACTTTTTGTAGTAATGTAAAAATTTCTTCCTTAGACCATTCTTTTTTTATCATTCCTACTAAAGTATTTATTCAAAACTATAAATTTTTCTTGATTTCTTATGAAAAACTAATTTTTTTTAAATTACCCCTAAAAAATAGGGGGTATTGTTGAAAAAATATTATAATTTTTTAAAATTGGTGTAAAAAAGAGGTTATTTTTGTAAAAAAAGTAAAAAATGGCCACTAAAAGACAAAAAGCGTATCAAGATGTTCTTCACCGCGAACCAAAACACGTAGAGTATGATGGGAAATTATCGGATCTTTTTGGCCAAAATGTTTTTCATGTAGATGTAATGCGGGAATATTTACCCTCAGAAACATATAAATACATGATGGAATCTATTCAAAATGGTTCTCAATTGGATCGTAAAAATGCCGATCAAGTTGCGTCTGCAATGAAAGATTGGTCAATTTCTAAAGGAGCTACACATTATACACATTGGTTTCAACCTTTAACAGGTGCGACAGCTGAAAAGCACGATGCATTTTTGAAACCTATAGGACCTGGAAAAGCAATTGAGCGCTTTGATGGTGATATGCTTGTTCAACAGGAACCGGATGCTTCTTCATTTCCAAATGGTGGAATTCGAAATACCTTTGAAGCACGTGGTTATACTGCTTGGGATCCTTCATCACCTGCATTTGTCATTGGAAAAACATTGTGTATACCTACAATTTTTTTATCGTATACAGGAGAATCATTGGATTATAAAATGCCTTTATTAAGAGCATTAAATGCAGTAGATATTGCTGCAAGTGATGTTTGTCAATATTTTGATAAAAATGTAACGAAGGTTATTGCAACATTGGGTTGGGAACAAGAATATTTTTTAATTGATCAAGCCTTGTTTAATGCACGCCCAGATTTAATGCTAACAGGAAGAGCACTTTTCGGTCATGCTCCTGCTAAAGGTCAGCAGTTGGAGGATCATTATTTTGGCTCGATTCCAGAGCGTGTAAATGCTTTTATGCGAGAATTTGAAATCGAATCTCTGAAATTAGGAATCCCGGTTACAACAAGACACAATGAGGTTGCACCAAATCAATTTGAGTGCGCTCCTATTTTTGAGGAGTGTAATTTAGCCAATGATCATAATTTACTTTTAATGGACGTGATGGAAAAAACTGCTAGAAAGCATAATTTCCGTGTCTTATTACACGAAAAACCCTTTGCAGGTGTCAACGGTTCAGGTAAACATAATAATTGGTCTTTGAGCACAAATACTGGAGTAAATCTTTTAGCTCCAGGAAAGAATCCAAAATCAAATTTACAATTCTTAACATTTTTTGTAAATACGATCAAAGCGATTCATGATAATGCAGATTTACTAAGAGCGGCAATCGCCTCTGCAGGAAATGATCATCGTTTGGGTGCAAACGAAGCTCCACCTGCGATAATTTCTGCATTTATTGGATCTCAATTATCTGGACTATTAGATGATTTAGAAGTCAATGTAAAAGCCGGAAAAATGACGCCAGAGGCAAAAACGGAATTAAAATTAAATATTGGAAAAATTCCACAGATATTATTGGATAATACTGATAGAAATAGAACTTCCCCATTTGCATTTACAGGAAATAAATTTGAGTTTAGAGCCGTTGGTTCTTCAGCAAATTGTGGATCAGCAATGATTGTTCTAAATACAATTATGGCAAAACAACTGAAAGACTTTAAAAAGACTGTAGATGCAAGAATTGAAAAAGGAGATGGAAAAGATGAAGCTATTTTAAAAGAATTGCAGGTCTTAATAAAGCAATCCAAAAAAATTCGTTTTGAAGGTAATGGTTATGGAGAAGAGTGGGTAAGGGAAGCTGAAAAACGAGGTTTATCAAATTTTAAAGATACTCCAAGAGCTTTGCAAGTTTGGCACGATAAAAAGATTGCCCAATTATTTGAGGAAATGGGTGTGCTTTTACCACGAGAATTAGAAGCAAGACGTGAAATAGAATTTGAAAATTACGTTCTTAAAATTCAAATTGAATCACGATTAATGGGAGACATTATCCAAAATTATTTTATTCCTGCCGCTGTAGAATACCAAAATAAATTAATTCTAAATGTTCAAGGTTTAATAAGTGTTCTGGGGGATAAATCCGGAAGAGAAGCTTCAAAAGCACAACTAACTCTAATAGAACGGATTTCTCTTCACATAAATAAAATGAAATCTTCTTCTGACGCAATGTTGGAGCAACGAAAATTAGCTAATAAAATGGAAGACACTGAACATAAAGCATTTGCTTATTGTGATAATGTGAAGTCGCATTTTGATGAAATTCGCTATCATGCTGATAAATTAGAACTTTTAGTAGATGACGAATTATGGCCGTTACCAAAATTTAGAGAATTATTGTTTACGCGCTAAGATTTTTTTTATTCGACCGTAAGGAGAAGAAATAATTTTATAAAGGAATGGTAGACATTTTCTTCCTTTTTAAATTTTAACTGAATTTCTGTTGTATTATCTGTAATCCTTTTCATATTTAAATGATCAGTAGATTCGAATAAATTTTTACTTGCTTGATAACCTGGAATAAGGTCTAAGACCAAGCTAGACCACCCTGAATTTTCA
>RFPM01000041.1 GCA_009926125.1 Flavobacteriales bacterium
CTTTTTGATAAATAGTGGTGAAAAGTCCTTCAAAAATTACGATATCAAAATTCATCTTTTTGCAAAGTTGCTCTAATTCTTTCTTTACAGATTTTGAATAAAAGCGCGAAATATTATAGGATTTAAATTTTATAAAGGAAATCAAAGCATCAATAAAATAAATTTTTGTATCCACAAAGGAACTAGAAAAATTTACATTTTTAATTTCCGGAAACTCCTCAGTTATGAATGGATGTTTGTGTGTATGAATCGAAAAATATTCAATCTGTTCAATGGTTTCAATGCTTGAAATATTTTTTAAAAATTGAGTCATAGCAAAGCAACCACCATCAATAATAGGAAAGGGCGGTTTATGACTTAAAATTAAAACATTCATTTCTTTTGAATTAATTTAACTAATCTGATCTGCCAAGCTTCCAAATTAAATATTTGTGAATCATTTGCTGCTGCACGTGTTATGATGAATGCAATTGGCGTAAAGAAGATTCCTGCCATCCACATTCCCAGAAATGGAGTAACTACATGGCTATTTGCTAAATTATTTCCAATACTCATAAGTATAAAATAAATCATAAATATAATTGTGGCTATTACAACTGGTGCTCCAAATCCACCCTTTTTTATAATAGCTCCAAGTGGTGCTCCCACAAAAAATAATACAATAATTGCGTATGTTAGTGCAAATTTTCTATGGAATTCAATCCAGTATTGTGCCGCTTCATTATCCAATACTTTTATATGTGAGAGTTGATTTTCAATGCGTGTATTACTGTTTCTGAGTTTACTTATAGTTTGCTGAATTATTTTTGATTTTTCTGTTTTTGGTATTTTAGCCCAACTTACTAGAGGTATTTCATTTTTTTGTGGAATTCCTGAAAGTGAATCAAATCTATACACTTTATTGAATAAAATATGATCTGTTATTAAGCCTGCAGTAAACAATTCTTCTACGTTTTTCTTTTTTAAGGAAATGGAATCCATAGCTTTGCTAATCTGAAATACATTCATCATTTCGTGTTTGTCAGTAAACACATCCTCATTCGATCGATTTAAGCTATATCCTGTAAGATTTATTTTATACGTGCCACTTTGAAAAGTAGAGATTCTAGCTGGCTTACCCTTATCTAAATTACCATTAATCTGACCATTTGGCAAGAAACTTGGATTTTGAATATCTAATTCCTCATAAATATTGCCATTTTTTAATTTGAAAAATAAATACTGCCCATTTAAAGATTTATAAACTCTTGCTTCTTTTGCTTTTACAGTTCTTAATTGAGTAGTTTGAGTATGATCATGAATCGTCATGTCATAGTAGACATCATTTTCTTCTTTTTTGACTTTAATAGCAAAACCATCAAATTCTTTTGAGTAAACCCCGGGAGTTAATAAGGTCGCAATTTTAGTATTTTGAATATCATAAATTAACGAGTGCCATTTTAAGTTGGCAACGGGTATTATATAATTTGCAAAATAAAATGTTCCAAAAGAAATTAGTAAAACAAGAACAAATAATGGGCGAATAATACGATACAAAGAAAGTCCACTAGATTTAAGAGCGGTTAATTCATTGTTTTCTGACAGATTGCCGAAAGTCATAAGAGAAGAGAGTAAAATTGCAAGAGGTAAGGCAAGAGGTATTAGACTAGCAGAAACATAAAAAAGCAGCTCTAGTATGACAAAGACACCAAGTCCTTTCCCCATTAAATCATCAATATATAACCAGAAAAATTGTAGGATAAGTATAAACATTGAAATAATCAATGTTATAATAAATGGTCCTACAAAAGAACGAATACTAAAAATATAAAGCCTTTTCAATCCTTTATTTAATACAAATGTATGTAATTATGATTTATTGAGCGAAGTATTAACGACAATTAAGCTCCTAGTATTCGTTTTAAATCTCCAACTTGCTGATTCCAAAGAAGAATAGCACTTTCTTTATCCTCAGGATAGGCAAAATCTATTATCTGAAGTGAAACAGATGCTGTCATTGGGTCTACAGTTGAACTAATTTCGAAGTAAGTCTCCAAGTCATCATCATCAATCCATTTAAAGCGAACTTTAGAATTATTTTTGTTAAAAAGTAAATTTGCTTGTTCAATATTACCATCCCATTCAAAAGAATATAAATCATCTTCATTGTTAACATCATCAGCAAACCATTCGGCTAAACCTCCAGGTGTGCTGATCATATTTTCTAGAACACGTGGTGATGTTTTAAAAAGAAACTCCAATTCAAATTTTTCTTTCATGGTGAGATAGCTAAATAGTTTTAATTTTGCTTAAATTATTACTTGCAATATAATCTTTATTTCCGAATGACAATAAAAAAATCACTTGAAGCTTCCGGAAATTTTTTATTTAAATACCGTGGTCATATTCCATTGATTGTGTTTTTATTGTCAGTGCCTGTTGCATTTTTTACACCTTATCATACATATTCTTCATTTAAAGGATTAGATGAAATAATTTTATTTGTTTCCATTTTTTTAATTTCTCTTGGTCATTTTATAAGAGCACGAACTGTTGGTAGAAGATCAATTCAAACGTCTGGGCGAAATAGAAGTCATCAAGTAGCAAAAGTCCTTACTATAACAGGTTGGTATTCTCTTGTTAGGCATCCACTTTATTTTGGGAATTACTTGATTTGGTTGGGCTTGGCAATTTTTTTATCTAATTTTTGGTTTTTAGTTATTTTAAGTTTACTATTTTGGATATATTACGAGCGTATTATGTTTGCTGAAGAGATTTTTTTAGAGGAAAAGTTTGGCGATGAATTTCAAGATTGGGCTATTAAAACTCCATCTTTTCTTCCTTCTTTTAAAAATTATATTCCAAATCATTGTCCTTTTTCTTGGCGTATAGTTGCAAAAAATGAATATCCTGGAATTATTTCAAGCGCAACATCTTTTCTATTTATTCTTATTTTGAAACGATCAGCTTTACTTGGTCATTTTTCTTTTTGTTCTTCAGATGCAGTATTTGTAGTAATAATAGTTGTTTTTGGTGTGAGTTGTAAAATCTTAAAAAAGTTTACGGCTTTTTTTGAGCCCATGGACTGATTTCTATACGAATACTCAATAAATATTAGTTATTAATTTTGAATACTTGTCTTTGAAGTAAGGATTTACCCAATGTTAATTCATCAGTATATTGTAATTCTGAACCAACAGCAACTCCTCGAGATAAAGTAGTAATATAGGGAGAGTAGGGTTGGAGTTTTTTAAAAAGATAAAAATTTGTTGTGTCACCTTCCATGGTAGGACTCAGCGCAAAAATAATCTCTGTGATTTTTTCACGAGCGATTTTATCAATCAATGATTGGATATTTAAATCTTGAGGTCCAACACCATCTAGAGGAGATATTAAGCCATCAAGAACATGGTAGATTCCTTTATAGGCTGATGTTGACTCAATTGCCATAACATCTCGTATATCTTCAACTACACAGATTGTGTGATGGTCACGGTTTGGATTTATGCAAATCGAGCAAATAGGTTCGTCAGCAATATTTCCGCAACTTGAACATGAAAATAGTTTATTTTTTAAGTCAATTATTGCTTGTGTGAAATCCATTACTTCTATTTCATTTTTCTTGAGTAAATGCAATGTTAGCCGCAGTGCAGTTCTTTTTCCTATTCCGGGTAAAGTCCCTAATTGGTCAACTGCATTTTCAAGAAATTTTGAAGGTATTTTCACGTTCAAAAATACCAATTAATTAAATGTTTCTTCATCATTCTTTAAAATATCGCATCTTAAAATACTAACTTTGTTTCAAATGTCTCAAAAAGAATTAAATATCCGTAATAAAAAGGCACGCTTCGAATATCATTTGGAGGATGTGTTTACTGCAGGCATTCAATTAAGTGGTACAGAAATTAAAAGTATACGAGCAGGCAAAGCAAGTGTAATGGAAGCTTATTGTATTTGTGAGAACAGAGAAGTTTGGATACGTAACATGCACATTTCGGTATATGAAAATGGTTCTATATACAATCACAAACCACGATCTGACAGAAAACTCCTCTTGAATCATAAAGAGATAATTCAGATTGAAAAATTTTTAAAGACAAAAGGAAATACCCTAATTCCTTTGAAGTTATTTTTATCAGACAAGGGTTGGGTAAAAGTTGAGATTGCCTGTGCAACAGGAAAGAAAAACCACGATAAAAGGCAAGATTTAAAAGAGAAAGATGATTTACGGGAAATGGATCGCGCAATGAAACGCTAATCCTTTATAATTGCGTAATCTGGAAATTTCTTTTTGTCAAAGATGAATTTTGCATCGTCGATAACAAGATTTGGAGTTAATTTTACAACTGTATATGTCATTATTGTTCCATCTTTAAGTTTCATTATTGCTTTTTTCAAATCATTTTTTGTTTTAGAAATATATAAAACAATAGTATGATAATCTGATTTTGCTACATCTTTTGGATAAAGATTTATAATATGAACTATTTCAGCATTTATTTTAGATTCTTTTTCATATTTATTTTTGAAACCGGTTTCCCAAAGTGTCATTATTTTTTTAGGATTTAAACTTTCTTCTGAATTATCACTGTCTGATTCGTAAACTGATTTATCATCTTTTGCAATATTCCATGTTTTAAGGCCATTAGAAATTATAGAATTATCTCCATAAGTTGCAAAGTATTTATCACCTTTTACCCAACCTTTTCCAATAGTATTATCATTTTGTCCAGTTGAAGTGTTTTTAATAAGTGCTGAAAATTCAACATAGAAAGTCTTGTAATTATTTATTTTTAATGATAACTTATCTAAAATGGCTTGAGATTTAGTATCTTGAGCGTATAAATTGGCAGAAAGAAATACGATTAGAAATGAAAAAAGTAATCTCATAAATTTATTTTGATTGCAAATATCTTAAATTAAAATAAATAAACATAATTAGATTTTTAAAAGAATTTAAAAATGTTTAATCGCAAATTCTGCCCTTGTGTTTTTCATTGTGAAAATGTGCATCTAATTCTTTAAATTCCTTTAATAACTCGGGTGAAGGCTTTTTTTCTTGAAGTTTTGATAAATCAGGTTGCCCTGCATCTATCCATGCCGTTAACCAAACAGAGCCAATTGCACAGATTGCAGCTCTCATTCTTCGTTCTACCATTCCATTTAACCGTTGATGGTATAAGGCACAAAATTCTTTTGAATAAACTGAAACTGTTGTATTTCCTCGTTGTTCAAAACTGTATTTTTGGTCAGATGGAAATTCGATACTTAGTTCTTTTTCTATTCGTAATACAGAATCCAATGCAAGGTGGGAGCCTTCAATGGCATTCCAAGTAAAATCAAGAAGTTTTGGAATATACACCCCTTTTCCAACAAAATAGTCGTAATTCTCTGCGTTTATTTCCACCAAGCGGCTTTCCCACAACCCATGAATTCCACGCTGACCAGTAAATTGTCCATTATAATTTTCTGTTGTGTGAAGAGGAACATGAGCATCAGCAATGTAATGACCAATGTCAGCAGAGTATTTTAAAATTAGATCAACATTTTTATTTTCAAAAGCAAACTGCAATTTATTTTTCATAGATTGAATATGCCAAGGAACAATGCCATATGCTTGCAAGGTGTCTTCTGTAAATTTTTCAACTGCATCTTTCCATTTCCGCGGCAAATTAATAAAAGGATTTTCTCCAGCTTTGTAATAATGATCAAGATCAATGTAATGACATTGCGCTTCTCCTTCAACGGCATAACGGCGTTTGTCGGGGTCAACTGCATGCTCAGTAAGGAATTCAATGTGTTCTTTGTAAAACCCAAACATTTCAGGTGGCAAGGTAAAAACAGCAATACGATTGATGCGCTTATGCCCAAAAAAGCCCCATTTTTTTTCTAGTTTATCTTTAGTTGAATCAGTTCCGGAAGCTAGAAACAGAAAAGTCATTACATAAAAAATAATTCTTTTCATTTGTTTTTATTGATTTTCTAAATTCTATTAGTAAAAATTAATTTTCTTTTAAGTGTGTTTCTACATGTTGAAAAGAGATTTTCCTAAGTAGTATTTCTTCCCGATAATATGAATCAGTTTTTTTCTTTATTTTCTGTTTTTTGGTGTATCCAAATGTCAACACATTGGCTGTTTTATCTTTAAAATTTAAGCTTGGGAGATAATCAACTTTAATCCTTTCAATTTTTTTGAATGTGGAGTTTATATCGTCAGATAAATCCATTTGTAAAATTTGTAAGCGTATTTCTTCGCATCTTAAATCAAATTGCTTAAGATAAGCTAGATCAATTTTTTTTGATTTTAGCATTCTTTTTGATTGAAATTCAATGTCTTTAAAAGAATTTAGTAATTCAATTATCGTCATATGCTTTGTGAATTAATTTGATATTATTTTTTAAAAACGTATGAAATTTTTTGATCCCACCCGTTTAAAGACAAGTGAATTTCGCTTCCTTCTTCTTGTTTGTATGCTAATTCACTCAAATCAATTATAAGTTCTTCGATGATAAGTTTTTTACAAGCATCACCATTAGCAAAGTGAAAGAGATCAACAGATCTTATAGGCGGAAGCGATTTAGAAATTGATGAATCACCAGTAATTTTAAAATTATGTTTTTCACAACCTCCAGAATAGGATACACTTAAGATAAGTTGGTTTTTAATAATTTTAGCATCTAAAATTTTAATCGGATCAGAGCCATTTTCTTTTTTTAATAGATAGGAAGAATAATTAACAAGGGTGGCTTTTAAAGTAGTGTCAGTAAGTTTTTTCTGCCTTAAAATACAGCGTTGATTGTTTTTTTGGGTTTTACATGAAAAAATGAATACCAGAAAAAATAATAGAACTGTAAATTTCATTTAAAAGTTATTTAATAATCAATCAAAAATACGACCAATTTTGGAGCTAAGGTTAAAAAGCAATAACTTTTTAATTTTGATTAATATAAATGGGATTAATTTGCCTTTTTTGCCGAAAACAATCATACTTTTGTGCTCACATGAAAACGAAAACGTTAAAAAAAAATAAGGTAAATGTTGTAACATTAGGTTGTTCCAAAAATATTTTTGATTCCGAAGTATTAATGGCTCAATTAAAAGCAAATAATTTTGATGTTGAGCATGAATCAAAAGAAGATGATGCAGAAATTGTAATCATAAATACCTGTGGTTTTATAGACAATGCGAAGCAAGAATCAATTGATACAATTATTCGTTATGCGGCTGCAAAAAAGGATGGATTAGTTGATAAGGTCTATGTGACGGGTTGTCTTTCAGAACGCTATCGCGATGATTTGGAAAAAGAAATTCCTGAAGTTGATGCATTCTTTGGAACAAGAGAATTGCCTCGTTTATTAAAAACGTTGAAGGCAGATTACAAGCATGAATTAGTTGGCGAACGCTTATTGACAACCCCAAATCACTATGCTTATTTCAAAATTGCTGAAGGTTGCGATCGCCCTTGTTCTTTTTGTGCAATTCCGATAATGCGAGGTAAGCATTTGTCTACACCAATTGAAGAATTGGTCACCCAAGCTAAGAGTCTTGCAGCAAAAGGAGTAAAAGAATTGATGCTGATTGCGCAAGATTTAACGTATTACGGTTTAGATATCTATAAAAAACGCGCACTTTCGGAATTATTGAAGCATCTTTCTGATGTGGAAGGAATTGAATGGATTCGCTTGCATTATGCTTTTCCAACTGGCTTTCCAATGGATGTTTTGGATGTTATGAATGAAAGAAGTAATATCTGCAAGTATTTGGATATGCCTTTGCAACATGGTTCTACTAAAATATTACAAGCTATGCGCCGAGGAACAACAAGAGAAAAGACAGAAGAACTAATTGCATCGATTCGCTCTAAAGTCCCTGGTATTGCATTAAGAACAACATTGATTGCTGGTTATCCTGGAGAGACAGATGCTGATTTTCAAGAAATGTACGATTGGGTTGAGAGAAGTCGCTTTGATCGACTTGGAATATTTACCTATTCTCACGAAGAAAACACGCACGCTTTTGAGTTTAAAGATAATGTCTCGCCGAAATTAAAAAAGAAACGAGCAGATTTAATAATGGATTTACAAGCTGGAATTAGTTATGATTTAAACCAACAAAAAGTAAATAAATCTTTTAAGGTTTTATTTGATCGTGCTGAAGGAGATTATTTTATTGGTCGTACAGAATTTGATTCACCTGAAGTTGACAATGAGGTCTTAGTTAAAAAAGATAAAACCTATGTTCGTATAGGAGATTTTTCAAAGGTGCTAATTCAAAGTGCTGATCATTATGATTTGTACGGTGATTTAATTTCTGAATAGTCTTTAAATAATTCTTTCATGTACTCGCTTCTTGTTTCAGAATTATAAAAAGTAGAGGGCTAATAAATATCATCTTAAACATTATCTTTGGTTTATTGTTATTTAATTTAAATCAAAGAAAAATGTTAAAAAACTTCACTAGTTCTGACAAACTACTTTTTGTAGCAGCTCTCCTGTCGCTACTGTATTCTGAAACTTTATATTTTCTAGGAAAGCCTGATGATGCTATTTTTATTGGTATTTGGGTCCCTTCAATATTAGCCTTCGGAATCTATTTAAGGATTATTAATAACTCAAAAAATGGTTAATTTTATCCCCTATTTTGCTGGTTTTATAACAGTTCTTTTTGGAATTGCTTTTGGTTTATCGCTAATTAATGCGAATAAGAAAGACAAATAACAATTTTAACTAGATAATTACAAGTCAAAGTTAGAAAAATTTTAAATCTTAATTAAAAAATACACAAGCTTTTTTTCTTTAAAAAAATAGTGCAATTAGCCACTTATTTTTAATGAAAAACCTGAACTTTTTTACGAATAATAGTTTTTTCACTTATAATTTCAAGGTAATAAAAGCCATTTGCTACGTTTGCTATTGAAAGTGGGAGGGTATGTTTCCCTGAATTTAAATTAACTGTAGGAAAAGAACTTATTTTCTTGAGATTTAAATCAAAAATTGACACGTTTATTTCTAATGGCCTTTTAGTTTGTAAATCAATAGTAAGGTTATTTGAAGCTGGAACTGGATAAACCAATACATTTTCAAGCTCGTCCTCCAAGTTTAAAAGTGAATTAGAATTGTTTGCAGTCAAATATATCCTGTAAATTGTATCGTTAGCCGTAGATGCTCCAAGATTTGGTGCTTCTGCACGAATTCCACCATAAAGATATCCGATTAAAGTTTTGGTATTTGGAAGACTTCGAATGTCAATTACTTCATTTGAAAAATGGCTGATTCCTGTATTTAATATAAATTTTGCGTTTGAGCCCAACAAACCAGGAAGTTGCTTTGACATTACTGTTTCATCCATGGCACCTCCGGGATGAGTTGTCATAGTAGTAATGTCAGAAATAAAAGGAATTAAAGAATCATAAATAAATTCATTGGTTGAGGGCATATAATTGTACAAACTCATTCCCCCAAGAAAAGTAGTATACATTTTTTTTGTAAGTGTATCAAAAATCGGAATCATCGCACAATTGTAATGACTCATTACTTGCTCATAGCTTGTATTTATATCATTTGTGTCTTGCGTTATTGTGATCGTCTCTCGAAAGGGCAGATTACGTGTTTTCTGAAATACACCACTATAAGCTTTCAATCCAAATTCTCCATTTTCCTTAATAATTGGACCAACATTTAAATCTCTTCTGTGAAAATAATTTGTATCTATAAAATCCACAAAACTTTGAGGAGTCATTGTAATTCCATCATCTAACAATGAAAATTTTGTAATTCTGTCTGTGTAAGTTTGTGTAAACATAGGAGTTGGCGGATCTGTATACCTCCCACCAAAATTATGTCCAAAAAGTAAATAGAGTTCTTGACCAATATTCCCTAATTCTCCGCCACAAACTTGAAACCTAGAATCTGTTATCTGTCGAATGTGTGGTGCAATGCTTTCGCCGTTTAAAACCGCATTTATCATGCTATCAACATGAATTGCTGTTAATTTCGGAAACGTAACAAATATTCCAGCTACATTATCACGTCCATAACCTCCCACCATATACAAATATGAGCCCATTTGAATGTATTCCATATTAGTTGATCGCAAGGGGTCGGCAATGGATGCTGGTAATTGATTTAAAGACGCAATTGATTCTATCCAAGTGTTTGTATCTAAAACAATAATGAACTCATTTGCAAGTTCCGTTGGAAATCCATCATTACTATTTAGCCCATGCAAACCATTTATTCTTCCACCAATAACTAGCCATTTATCTCCAGACTTTGCAATCGCTGATGAATGTGTGCCGGTAATAAAAGTTCCCTGGATTGGCTCAATACTTAAGCTAAATGGAACTTCAGGCCCAAGTTGTGCATGTATTAACATACTTACAAAACTTGAAAGAAGAACCAAGGTTAAATTTCTGAAAGATGTTAACATAGATATTAGAAATAGCCATTGCAAAGTTAGTGCATTAATGAAATAATCAAAGAGAATTAACTAAATATAAAAGGCTTACTTTATATTTGTAAAAAAAAACATCTATGAAATTAATTAGTTTATCAATTTTATTTTGCTTGACTTTTAGCAATTTGTATTCCCAAACAATTCCTACAGGTTTTGTTAAAACAAATGTGATAACTGGATTGCAATACCCTGTTCACTTTGATGTGTCAGCAGACCAACGCTATTTCATTACTCAAAAAGGAGGCAATTCAAGCGGCTCTTGTGCAAACGGTAAAATTTTAGTTTATAGTAATTCTGGTGCTTTACTTTCTACATTTTATGATTTAACAGATTCTGTTCAGTGTGATTTTGAGCGAGGATTATTGGGGCTAGCATTAGACCCAGTTTTTTCTTCAAATCATTATGTTTATGCTTATTACAATCATAAATACAATAGTGATGAGCGAATTCGTGTTGTGCGATTTACAGAATCTAATAACATTGGCATAAATCCATTGATTATACTTGATATTAATGTAGCGGAAAGTATAGCAGGAAATCATGTCGGCGGAATAATTGAATTTAAGCCAACTGATCCACAAAAATTATTTATTACAATTGGTGATTTAGCAAAAGGACAATCTTTAGCTGCTGATACTTCAACAAATTATGCTGATACCAAAAACACTCCTTATGGAAAGATTTTACGAATAAATACAGATGGAAGCATTCCTACAGATAATCCTTTTTATGATGATGGAAATGTCTCTTCAGGAAACGATGACCGTATTTGGTCTTTTGGTCACAGGAATATTTTTGGCTTATGCTTTAATTCGAGCAATGGAAACATGTATGCCGCAGAAAATGGTTATAACAAATGGGATGAGGTGAATTTTATTACTCCTGGCAAAAATTATGGATGGATTACCTGTGAGGGGAATTACAGGTATAATTCAACTTCAACCTTGTGTGATTTCGCAAATTTCACCAATCCCATTGCAGAGTTTGGAACTCCTCTTCCAGGAATAACAGGTTGTTTGTTTTATTCAAGTAGTGTAATTCCTTCCTTAACAAATCATTTGCTTATTGCGGATAATGATAACGGTAGAATGTACAACTTGACTTTAGGGAATGCTCCTGCCTATGATATTGTTACAAGCAATGTTCAGTGGGCTGATTTAACCGGTAGTGGTGAAGGTGGTTTAACAACAATTAAGCAAGGTCCTGAGGGTTGTATTTATGCAATGAATGGCGGATATACAACTACAGGAAAAATATATAAAATTTGCCCTTCAGATTTATCACTTGAAGAAAATAAATCTTTAGCAAATGAATTGGGGCAAAATTATCCAAATCCAAGTTCAGGAAATTCAATGATTGATTTTACAATTGCTAAAACAGCTGATGTTTCAATCACTATTTACGATGAAACTGGACGAAAGCTAAGCTGTGCTTATTCTCAAACTACTTCATCAGGCACGCACACTGTTCAATTAAATTATCCTATGGATTTGAAAAATGGAAATTACTTTTATACGATGGAAGTGAAAGAAAACAACACCTTAGTTTTTACATCTACAAAACGAATGCTCATTATTAAATAATTAATT
>RFPM01000042.1 GCA_009926125.1 Flavobacteriales bacterium
ATTTCTCCTCATGTAGGTTAATATTAGGTATTAAGGAACCTAGACCTAAAAGTGTTAATGAATTAAATCGTTATTTAATCAAGCACGGCGTTGACACATTAAATTGTTTTACTTTTAATAAATCTGCGTTTGACAGCATACAAAAGTTACCATACAAACTAAACTGGCCAATAGGTTTCAGACCAATACAATTCAGGGCATTCGACAGACAAGGGAAAATGGTTAGTCAATATGCGTCATGTGAAGGCTCTTGGAAAAAAAGAAAAGTGTTTATGGAATTCCCTCCTAAATACAAGACTATTGCAGACAGTACAATTTCATTTGACAAAGACATAAAAATGTACAAGACATATAACGGTGAAAATTTAAAAATCAACTGTGGAGAATATGATTTAAGCATTGTAGTTTATTGGGCGACATGGCTAGGAACTATAGACAGAAATTTAGTTAAGGCAGTATATAAATATCAGCGACAAAACCCAACTAAGAAAATTAATATAATTAAAGTAAATATTGCGGAAACATTCAGTCCGAAATAACTCACTAAATGTGGTGCACAACTGGTAACAGCACCTAAAAAAAATGCGGACAGAAGTATAAGTTTTTTGCCTACAAGTTGTCCCTATCGGGAAAGTTATTATATTTATGTAGGCAAAAAAGAGTACAGTATTTCGGCAACTAATTAATATTGTGTCGGTAGAAAACATTTCGGTTTCAAAGCCGCACTTCTTGTAGCTGCCAACCGTTGAACTAAACCGATTTTAACCAAATCGGTAATTTTCTGTGGTAAATTTAGGGGTATTAATCCTTAAAATTTATCTTATGAAAAGAGAGATGTCTGCGGACGTTAAAAAACTCAGGTTTGAAATGGAGTATCGTAACTTCAGCGCGAATACCGTTTCAACCTACTGTGATTGCATGATGGTGTTGGAGGCTAAAATCAACAAACCATTACATTTGATATCACCAGAAGAATTAAAGTCTTTTTTGCACTTTTTGCTGATAGAACAAAATCGTTCGGTATCCTATATCAATCAAAACATAAGTGCGTTTAAAATTTTCACTCAAGATGTTCTCAAGCAACCTTGGGACGGCATTAAAATCAAGCGGCCTCGCCGAGAGAAAAAGTTGCCGACGGTGCTTTCTGTTAGTGAAGTTGAAAATCTGCTTTCCAACACCCGAAATCTCAAACACCGCGCTATGTTAATGCTGATGTATTCAGCTGGTTTGCGCAAGTCGGAACTACTACAAATGAAACCAAAAGCCATTGACTCAGAACGGATGGTGGTATCTATTTCGCAAGGTAAAGGACGGAAAGACCGCCAGTCCATTTTATCACCAAAAACACTAGAAATCCTCCGTTTGCATTACCAAATGGATCGGCCAAAAACCTACCTTTTTGAACCACAGGGAAATCCGGGCGCGTCGATTTCTGATAGAACACTCGATCACATTGTAAAGAAAAATGCCATTCGTGCTGGTATAAAAAAGGAGATTTCCTCGCACACCTAGCGTCATTCCTTTGCGACACATTTATTGGAAGCGGGTGTCAACCTTCGCCTAATTCAAGAGTTCTTGGGTCACACTTCACTAAAGACTACATCCATTTATTTGCATCTGACCAACGTAAATCCTAAAAGTATTGTCTCGCCATTGGAGGCAATGAATCTTTGAGCCCGATGAACAACCAACGAACTTCCGTTGATTTAGCGCAAATTTTCGCTGATCGAGCGGAGCATTTTTTGAAATCCAAGCGGTATTCACTTGTACAAAAAGATGCTTTCAATGCCATACTTCAATGCCGCACAGCCAAACTAGGCGGACACATACAAGCCTGTGATAGCTGCACACATAAACGTCAAGCGTACAACTCCTGTAGAAACAGACATTGTCCGAAATGTCAATTTGTAAAAAAGGCCAAATGGGTGGACAAGCTTTCCGGAAATCTCCCTCCCACAAAGTACTTTCATCTAGTATTCACCATTCCTGAATGTTTGCATACGTTGTTTTACATTAACCAAAAACAAGCTTATAACTTGCTTTTTCAAGCAGCGGGAAAAGCACTGACACAATGTGCTAAAAACACGAACTACTTGGGAGCAAATCCTGGAGCAGTAGCCATTTTGCATACCTGGGGTCAAACCTTAGTGTATCATCCGCACATACACATGATTGTTCCAGCAGGCGGACTCTCTGAAGATCAATCAGAGTGGATTCCTTCGCATAAAAAGTTCTTCTTACCGGTGAAAATCCTCAGCGTAGTTTTTCGCGGAATACTTTGTCGGTCGATCGAACAAGCAGTGAAAAAGAACACTATCAAGCTTCCGCGTGAGGGAAAATCGTTTGAAGAACTCAAAGATAAATGTTACAAAAAACAGTGGGTAGTGTACAGTGAAAAACCATTTACCAATCCTGAAAATCTGATCAATTACTTGGGGAATTACACCCATCGTGTTGCGCTATCCAATCAACGCATCATTAACCATACCGATGGAAAAGTGACTTTTTCCTACAAAGACTACAAAAGCGCAGGCTTACGAAAGAAAATGACACTGGATCAAGATGAGTTCATTCGTCGGTTTTTACAACACGTGCTCCCAAGCGGATTTAGTAAGATACGTTACTTTGGCTTTTTGGCGCTTCGTCATTTACAAGCTAACATCGAACAATGCATTGAGCTGTTAGACAAAGTCACACTTTTACCTGAACTTGTTGGTTTAAACGCTTACGAAGTCTATCGCCAACTCTTCGAAAAAGACCCGCAAAAATGCACTAAATGTAAACAGGGAAAACTCTATCCAATATCAGCCAAACAACCCGTTCCTACTTGATATTAAAACCATTGAACGTTCTTTCACATCCTTACTCAAAATCAAACGCAAATTGCGTAAGTGGTGAAGTATGTCAAATTTAAAACTGATAAATTACTTTGAAAGTAAAAAAAAACTAAAATGGCTCATTTACGATGCTTTTTATCTAACTTATTCCAAAAAAACCAACCCCGAATCAAAAACAAAACATTACTATTCCCATAGCTTGGCTTCGTACAACTTCATTTTATTTGCCATTTATGTATATATTTGAATTAACGGCAAATAAAATGCTGAGAAGTTATAGGGACAGCCCAACGCTTCGTGTTTTATTTTTTTTGCCGACCCGCATTTTTTAAAAACAATTTTAGCCAGCCGCACAAGTGGCACATTTGGTTTTGCCCCGAAACACAATGCCGACCCTTAGCAAAACCAAAAGAGCCACTTTTTGCCACCGCACCAAGAATAATCCGTATTTTAACGACCTAAGAATTTAAACATATATGTCAACAAAGTTTTTTACTAATAGCGAAGAGAACACCTTAATCAAAAAGTTTGAAGGGGTTTTTACTTATAATCCCAACATACAATACTTTGACGCTTTAGTAGGCTACTTTCGGGCATCAGGCTATTTCCGCATCAGACCCTTTTTAGACAAAGTACCAAATATTAGAATTTTGGTAGGCATCAACATTGACAAAATGCTTGCAGATGCTCAAAAGGAAGGACTTGAATTTTTTAAAAATCACGAAAAGACCAAAGAAGATTTCATCAAGAAAATTCAGGAAGACATTGAAAAAGCCAATTACGACAAAGACACCGAAAAAGGAATATTACAATTTATTGATGACTTGATTGAAAAGAAAATTCAAATCAAAGCTCATCCAGAAAAGAAGATACACGCCAAAGTTTATATATTAAGACCCGAACCTTTTAATCCTAACACTCCTGCTATTGCAATTACTGGCTCATCAAATCTAACAGATGCAGGTCTTGGAGGTGGTGCTTTTTATAACTATGAATTTAATGTACAACTAAACGATTATGATGAAGTTAAATTTGCAACAGATGAATTTGAAAAATTATGGGCGGAATCAGTAGATATTCTGCCAGTGGATATTCAAAACATAAAAAAAGAAACTTATCTAAATGAAGAAATAACTCCATTTGAACTTTACATAAAATTGTTAACCGAATACTTCGGAAAAAATATTGATTACGACCCAGATTCTATTGGTGACTTACCGCAGAACTTCAAAAAGCTTTCGTATCAAATTGATGCAGTAAATGAAGGTTTTAATATGTTACTCAAGCATAATGGATTTATGTTAGCTGATGTTGTGGGTTTAGGTAAAACAGTTATTGCTGCAATGGTTGCAAAGAAATTTGTAATGCAAAATGGCAGAGACAACACCAAAATATTAATTGTATATCCCCCAGCAATTGAAAAGAACTGGAAGAACACATTCAAAGATTTTCAATTAGACAAATACACCAAATTCATTACCAACGGAAGTCTTGAGAAAATATTAGAAGGACATGAAGACTATTGGAATAAAGAAGATTATGACTTGATTATAGTGGACGAAGCACATAAGTTCCGTAATTACTTAACAGGCTCATTTGACAATCTTCAAAAGATTTGCAAAAGTCCAAGAGCTAATAAAGGTCTAATAGATGGTCTAAAAAAGAAAGTGATTTTAGTTTCTGCAACTCCTTTGAACAACAGACCTGACGATATTTTTTATCAAATTCAAATGTTTCAGGATGCCAGACAATCCACACTTCCAATAACAAATTTAACATCGTTTTTTTCTCCATTAATGGAAGAATACAAAAACTTAAAACGTTTTGATGAATTAGATGTAAATAAGCTAAGAACCATTTACGGAAAAATTCGCAAGAATGTAATTGAACCCATTACTATTCGCAGAACACGAACCGACCTTGAAAATATTCCCGAATATAAAATTGACTTGGAAGAGCAAGGCATCAAATTTCCAAAAGTTGAACCACCTAAAAAAGTGGAATACCTGATGGACGAGAAGCTAAATGAACTTTTTCATAAAACTGTTTTCTATCTCACAGACGAAGACAAACTAAAATACAGTCGTTATCAAGCCATTGCAGGATTGAAGCAAGACATACAAAATAAATATTATGAAAATGCGGAAACGGTCTCTAAATCATTGGCATTTATAATGAAAACCCAATTGATAAAACGATTGGAAAGTAGTTTTTATGCTTTTAAAAAATCATTAGGCAATTTTCAAACAGCAACAGACAGAATGATTGCAATGTTTGAAAACGATAAAATATTTATTGCTCCCGATACGAATGTAAATAAACTTTTAAATGATGGTTGGTCTCAAGAAGATATTGAAACATACATTGAACGACTAAGCGAAGAAAATCCAAAGAACCAAACTTTTAAAAGCGCTGATTTCAAAGACGGTTTTATTGAAAGTTTAAAAAAGGACGCTAAACTTTTAAAAGAATTAGTAAAAGGCTGGAACGCTATAGCACACGATCCTAAATTGGATGTGTTTTTAGCCCAACTTCAAAAACAATTCCTAAACAAGAAAACCAATTTAGAAGGTAAATTGGTAATCTTCTCCGAATCTAAAGATACCGTTGACTATTTGGCAAAGGCTTTGGAAGATGCGGGAAGAAAAGATGTATTGGTTATTTCGGCTGCGAACAGAAAACAAATGTATGATACCATTGTAACCAACTTTGATGCAAACTGGGCAGCCGATAAACAAGTGAATAATTATAACATTGTTGTTACAACCGAAGTATTGGCAGAAGGTGTAAACTTGCACCGTTCCAATGTAGTAATTCACTACGATACACCTTGGAACTCCACCAAACTAATGCAAAGAATTGGGCGTGTAAATCGTATTGGAACAAAAGCAAGTGCTATTTACAACTATGTATTTTATCCATCGGCACAAGGCGATTCACAAATTCAGCTCAACAAAACTGCCTTTATGAAAATTCAGGCATTTCATACTGCTTTTGGCGAAGACAATCAGGTATTCTCTACCGAAGAAATTTTAGATGATGTTAAGTTATTTAGTGGAAACTACAAGGAAGAAGAAGATGAACGTTTGAAGTTTTTATATTTTTTACGCAACTTCAAAAAAACAAATCGTGCTTGGTTTGATAAAATAAAAAAACTGCCTTTAAAATCGAGAGCAGGTAGAAGTTCAGCAGACATAAAAAAACCTGAGTTAAAAAATGGTACAGCTGCGTTTTTAAAAACCGATAAAAAATTTGAATTCTATTGGGTGGACAGCGAGAACCAACCAAAAGAAATTACACCCATTGAAGCATTTAAAATATTTGAGTCGGTGGAAAATGAAAAAAGCATTGTTTTAATAGATGAACATCATGAACAAGTAAATAAAGCATTGGAACATTTTGAAACAATGGAACATAAAGTTATACAATCTCAAACCGACCCAGAAGCATTAGGAAAAGTGGCTCAAAGTGCCAAAAAATTTCTTTCTGAAATTGTAAAATACCCATTACTAACAGAGAAGCAAAAAGAGAATATTCAAAAAATTGTTATGCTAATTGATATTGGTAGATTCACAAACTTACCAAGTGCAATAGATAAAATACAAAAAAGAAAAGTAACCCTTACGATTGCCTTAAGCGAAATAGATAAAATAGTTATAGAATACAATGTTGATTTAAGCGATGCCCAAAAAGGCAAAAAGGGCAAAGTTGAAAAACCAATATTAATCATTTCAGAATCCTTCGAATAATGAATTACGATCAAATACACTCGCTTTTTAAACAACGCTATAACCAAAGTAGTTGGAAACAATTCTTGACTCAGGCTTTTGCAAGAACTCGTCTGTTGGCCTCCCCAGAGATACTAACTGGTATTGATGCCAATGTTGCATCACAAGTCCAAAAGCTTGGATTTATTACACTCGATGAAAACGGCATTGAACGACAAATTGCTGTTTATGAAGTTACATTAGCTGAGGGTATTATTTTGGAACGCAACCGTGTAGGCTTAAGGAATTTGTTGCGCAAATATTGGAAAAATATAGATGCTGCTTTTATTGTTTATCATCTCCCAGGTGTTCCTAATTGGCGCTTTACCTATGTTTCTGAATTAGCAGGATATAACCCTGAAGGTGATTTTGTAAAAATTAAAACCGAACCCAAACGATATACCTATGTTTTGGGCGAAGGTGAAAGTACACGAACTGCTGCGGAAAGATTTACGGCTATTGCTAATAAAGGAAGTAAGGCTACTTTAGATGATGTAAAAGAAGCTTTCTCGGTAGAAAAACTTTCCAAAGCATTTTTTGATGAATACACAAAACACTACGATATTTTTTGCGATTTTATGGTTTCGAAGCCAAACATTCGCCAAACCATATTTAACGGTGATGAAAAAAAGATTCGTGATTTCAATAAAAAATTCTTAGGTAGAATTGTATTTCTTTATTTTATTCAGAAAAAAGGTTGGCTTGGCGTTCCATTAAAAGAAGATTGGGGAAATGGCGATTTTAACTTCCTGACAAAACAATATGAAAACTTTAGAAACAAAGACCTTTTTTATAAAGATTTCCTATCCATTTTATTTTTCGAAACATTAAATACAAAAAGAAAAGATGACATTATTAATTTTGACAATGCTCAATTTATTTTAAAAAATACTAGCTTAGTTAAAATACCATTTTTAAGTGGGGGCTTGTTTGATGAAGACGATAAAAAACAAAGAGGTATTATATTTCCTGCAAATCTTATAAAAAGTCTTTTCGACTTTTTTAATCAATATAACTTTACAATTTACGAAGATTCACCTAATGATCATACCGTTGCCGTTGATCCTGAAATGTTAGGGCATATTTTTGAAAATTTATTGGAAGACAATAAAGATAAAGGCGCTTTTTACACTCCCAAAGAAATTGTGCATTACATGTGTCAAGAGAGTTTAATTGAATATTTATGCACAGCACTTGATATAGAAGTTGAAAATAAAGAAAAGGAAGCTATTACGCTTTTACTTAAAAAGAAAGAATTAGACCCAATTTTAAAACCAGAAATTAAAAATCTAAACAAAGCATTAGATATCGTAAAAATATGTGACCCGGCAATCGGTTCGGGAGCTTTTCCTATGGGTCTGCTGCACGAAATATTTACAGCCAAACAAACCCTTTACACTTTTGAACATGGTAACACTAAAACCTTTGATGCATCAGCAGTAAAACTCAATATCATTCAAAACAGCATTTATGGGGTGGACATTGAAAAAGGCGCTGTGGATATTGCCCGATTGCGTTTTTGGTTGAGTTTAATTGTGGATGAAGAAAAACCACAAGCATTACCAAACCTTGATTACAAAATTGTAGTTGGAAATAGTTTGGTAAGTAAATTAGGGGATGATATTATTGATATTGATTGGACACTAAACGAAACTTCGCATGGACTTTTTGGTGCTGAATTGGCAAAACAAAAAGGTGACTTGTTGAAAAAGATAAGTAAGGAACAAAAAGATTTTTTCATACCTAATAGCGATAAGAAAAAATTATCAGCCGACATACGCAGGCTGAAAATTGACTTGTTGATTACTCAATTGGAGTTAATGGTTAACACAACAAATCAAGAAACCGAACCTAAAGCCACGAATTATAAAGACAAGAAAAAATATATACGAGCTACTGAATTATTTTTACAAACTATTGGCTGGAAGAATTCCATAAGAGATTTACAGAAACTATAAAACAAACCCGAATTACCACTTCATTTCTTTGACTGGAAACTGGATTTTCCTGAAGTAATGAATGAGCAAGTAACTACTAATGTTGGGTTTGATATTGTGATTGGAAATCCGCCATATTTTCAAATTAGAGAAGTTGATGAACAATTACAAGAACAATATAAGCAATCTAAATTTTATGAATTTGCGAAAGGCGGCAGAATGAATGTTTTTCAGTTTTTTGTTCCATTAGCTATTCATTATGCAAGAACGAATGGTATTATTTGTTTGATAACACAAAACTCTATTTTGGCTGAAGATACAGCAATTGTTAATAGAAAATATATATTTGAAAACACGCAAGTAATAAGATTTGATTCTTACCCGGAAAGAGATAACATCAAAAGAAGAGTTTTTGAGTCTGCTAAAATGAGTGTAGCAATTTCATTATTAAAGAAGTCTATAGCAAATGATAATAAATTTAAAATAATTGTTTGGAAAGAGAGACAAATGATAAACAAAACCAGTTTAGAAATCACAAAGAAAGAAGTATTTAAATTATTTAACGATACATTTATCATACCCATTGCTTCTCAAACCACAATAAATATTCTGAAAAAAGTCAAATTTAATTCTAATGCATTTTTTATAAAATGTTCGGCTGGTGAAATTGATATGTCAGCATATCGTACAAAATTCAACAATGTAAAAAATGGCTTAAGAGTATTTACTGGAGCTCAAATACAAAGATATATTACTACTAAAAACCCGTCACAAGGTGAGGTAATATATTTACCAAAGGAATATAAACCTACGACACCAAAAGCGAGAGCTGCAAATAGCGAAAGAGTTGTTATGCAGAGAATAACTGGAGTAGACTCTCGCTTAAGACTAATTATGGCAATTGTTGGAAGCAATAACCTTTGTTCAAATTCAGTTAATTTCATAGTTGATGAAAATAAAAATAAACTAAGATTTATACTTGGAATCTTTAATTCGACATTGATAAATAGTTATTTTAAGTTTACTAGTACAAATACAAATATTACAACCTCCGAAATAGAAAGAATCCCTATACCGAAATGTAATATTAAAATTATAAACATTATTTCAGAGAACGTAACCCAAATCCACACTCTCAAATCCGAAGACAAACCCACAGCCGCCTTAGAGCAAGAAATCGACAATTTAGTTTACAAACTTTACGAACTCACTTATGACGAAGTAAAAGTAATAGACCCAGCATTTAGTTTAAGCAAAAAGGAATATGAAGCCATAAAATTGGAGTAAAGCCCACGCAATTTGCAAGCACAATTTTAAACCGCACCAAAAACTAATAAAATATGGATTTAGCATTTATAAGAAATCAAATATAACTGAAACTGAAAGAAGCTGAAACGCTACTTGATATTTATACTACTGGCATAGAAAAAGAATTTGCTTCATTAAATTCAGTAATAGATAAATCGGAACAATCTTCAATTGATGATTTATTCAAAGAGTTAAAATCTATTTCTGATTCGATAAATGAAATAGAGCAAGATTTTGGTATAACAGTTGTTCAATTAACAGTTTTGCATTCAGAAATTATTAAAACTTTAAAATCTAAAGTTGAAGCAATTAATACAAGCAGAACAACAACATTTGAAAATGTAACAATAGAAAGGCAAAGTTTAAAATATAGCCAGTTGGCAGATTCAATTGGTTATGATAAAGAATTAAAAATTATGGATATTGCTTATTCATCAGGCAGTATTTATAGATATTATAAGGTTCCTGAAGAGTATTTTGAAAGTTTAAAAACTAGAAATAACTTAAAGGGCTTCAGAACAGAAATAGCTATTTATGAAGTAAAAAAAATTAATTAATTATGTCTTTTTTCCAATGCAAGCGAAAGTGGATAATTGGAAAAATTTTAATGAGTACACAAAAAATAATAAAGAAGTTGAATCTACCTAATATAATAAAATCCTTCAAAATTTAGCATTATGGACAGCACAGAATTTATCAAAAAAACTTTAAGTTCTTTTATCAAAGAATCTATAAACGAAAATAAAAGAATTGACTTAAATGACGGCACAGAAACCAATATTAACAAAGCCATTTATGAAATTCAAAATCATTTTACCAATGAATTATTAAAACATAATATCAACACACAATTAAACCCGCAAATAAAATCCGAATCTATAATAAATAGTTTCACTCACACTATTCCAACCCCGCACCCAAAAGAGCACTACGCATATACCTTCCTCAAATTTCTTTGTAAAAACTTTCAGCCAACAATAGAAGTAAATGAATACATTGATGACTTTCTGAAAGAACACAAAGAACAACTGACTTGGAACGATTTGGTTATAACTAAGACAGGTGCTACCCGTTGCAAAACAAACATCCGCTTCGCAATTGATTATCTAAGAATATTAATGCTTGTAAGGACTAAAACTAAAGAAGACAAAAGAACAGTTTGTCCTTCTGTATTGGGCTTTTTAACAGTATTATATTTTCAGTATCTCAATAAAGAAAATTCCTCAACAATACATTCAGAAGCAATAATTTCACAAAATGGTTATCGGGATTTCCACACTGGTCTTAACAGTTTAAAGGATCCTCAAAACATAAAAAAATTCCTAGAATACATAAATAAAGACAAAGTAATTAGCCATGAAGACAAAGAAAAAATAAATAAATATTTATACCTCTTCACCGAAATAATCCTTGAAAATATTATAATTACAAATATGTCAGTAAAGTTTAACGAAAACATAAAAAATGCCGAAGAGTACAAAAGATTATTGTACGAAATGTCGCAAGAAAACATTAATCTATTTTATCTTATTGATTAAAAAAGTATTTCAATTATTATACAATAAAAATAAACAGCACAAACAGATAAATAACATACAATGAGCCATCGCATTTTGCAAGCACAATTAAAAACCGCACAAGCTAACATACGACCAAAGTTTTTAATAGAGCTTGCAAAGCCAACCCAAAAGAAAAATTGTTTTTAAAAAATTTCCAACGCTTCTAAAAAAAATAAAACACCCGACACACAAGCCAGACAAAAAAGCACTTAACAAATGACACAAACGGATGACATAAAAATGGTTGTAACCCACGACAGAAAAGAACGCCAGCCTATAACAGCACCTACAAGAAATTGGCGGTTCAGTGGTTAAATGAAGCTTTGTGCTTCGTATCAAGTTCAGTGGTGGCAGACAGTTTAGTGCTTCGAAATCGCCAACTTCTTGTAGCTGCAAACCGTTATGAGAGAGTCTATTAACAGTTAATGCTTAAAAATAGAAATTTATAAAACATGAAAAAAATCTTTTTAA
>RFPM01000043.1 GCA_009926125.1 Flavobacteriales bacterium
CGTAGCGTTAAAGTTGGATCCAATGAATTCACCAAGGTTGTCTTTCCCACTCCGCTATTTCCTGAAATCATAACCTGTTTCTCTTTGAGTTCCTTTCGAAGAAAACTTATTTGTGCTTCATTTTCAGCGCAGATTCGATGACAAGTATAGCCTAAGCCAGTATAAATTGCTGAAAGCTCAGTAAATAAGCGTTCTTCCTCAGCACCAAACAAGTCGATTTTATTGAATAATAAGGTTGTGGGTATTCTAAAGGCTTCAGCAGAAACTAAAAATCTGTCGATGAACCCTATCTGTGTGACTGGAGATTTTAAGGTCACCAATAAATAAGCATGGTCAACATTTGCCGCAATAATCTGCATTTGCTTACTCAAATTTGTCGATTTCCGTACAATGTAATTTTTTCGAGGAAGAATGGATTGAATTGAGTATGATACAGGAGAATCTTGAGAATTTGTGTCAGATGAAGCTGTTAATTCTACACGATCGCCAGCAGCTATAGGATTTGTTGTTTTTAAACCTTCAATTCGCAATTTTCCTCGAATTGCAGCTTTTATAATTTCTCCATTCTCCAAAATAATGTTGTAGATTTTTCCTGTAGATTTTAAAACAAGTCCTTGCATAGTGTACTACAAATTTATGTTTTATTCTTTTTAATCTCTTTATTATTTAGCTGTTCTGTCAAAAATTAGCAATCTTAAACGATATTTTGCGTTAATTCTACTCAAGCCCGTATCTTCTTTGTACATGTTGCGTTTACTTTTAATTTCTTGTTTTTTTATTTTCTACTGTACTTTTTTCACGAACGCGCAATTATCAAATGAACGGAGCTTCAAGAAATTAGTTGGAGAGGAGATAATCACAATCGATACGCTCGCTATTTATCCAAATAGTTTTATTGTTTTAATTGGCAATGACACGCTTGATTCAAAAAAATATTCGCTGAGTTTCGGAAGTAACAAATTTCGACTGTATGAAACTCAAAAAGATACTTTGACATTTCATTACAAGGTTTTGCCATTCAATTTTCAAAAAACAATTCAATTGCGAGATTCAAAAATAGTTTTTAATAGTAAAAGCGATGAAAGAGAAAAATTTAAAATCCCAGCCTCTTATTCAGTTCAAGATATTTTTGGAGGAAATGAATTAAGTAAAAGCGGAAGTATTTCTCGTGGAGTTTCATTTGGGAATAATCAAGATTTGGGAATCAATTCTAATCTTAACCTAGAATTATCAGGAGATTTAAGTCCAAATTTAAAGCTTCTAGCTGCAGTTTCTGACGCAAATTTACCCATACAGCCAGACGGAAATACGAATAAACTTCAAGAATTCGATCAGGTTTTCATACAAGTTTATAACGATAAATTTAAATTAATTGCAGGCGATTTTTGGATATCAAAGCCTCAAGGTTATTTTTTAAACTATAAAAAACGTGGGCAGGGTTTAACCGGCGATTATTCTTGGCTGACCAAAAATCAAAATCAGTGGAAGTCGCAAGCAAGTGCCGCCTTATCAAAAGGAAAGTTTAATAGGCAAATTATTCAAGGCATCGAGGCAAACCAAGGTCCTTATCGGCTAACTGGCGCTGAAAACGAACCGTTTATTGTGATATTGTCGGGAACAGAACGCGTATATATTGACGGAAAATTACTTCAAAGAGGTCAAGAATTAGACTATACAATAGATTACAATACCTCAGAACTTATTTTTACAGCACGAAATCAAATCACAAAAGATATCCGTATTGTTGTTGAATTTCAGTACTCAGATCAAAATTATGCGCGTTCACTTTTTCAGTCATCATTAAGCTACAAAAGTAAAAACATGCAGTTTTGGGTCAACGCATACAGTGAACAAGATGCTAAAAATCAAGCATTACAGCAAACTTTAAGTGGCGATCAAAAATTTTATCTTTCTCAAATAGGGGATAATTTAGATTTAGCGCGGATAAGTAGTATTGATTCTGTCGGTTATTTGGAAAATCAGGTCTTGTATAAAATGATGGATTCTCTTTCCTATGATTCAGTTTTAGTATTTAGTAATGATGCTGCGTTAGCGGTTTTTCGTGCCACTTTTCAATTTGTGGGAGCAAATCAAGGCAACTATATCTTCAGTAATTACACTGCTCTTGGGAAAGTTTTTAAATGGGTTGCCCCAATCGCGGGAATTCCTCAAGGAGATCACACACCTTCTCGTTTAATTATTACACCCAAACAAAAACAGGTTGTAAGCTCAGGTTTTTCGGCAAAGTTGGGTAAGCGATTTTTTATGGAAAGTGAAAGTGCTCTTTCTACAAATGACCTCAACACTTTCTCAAAATTTGGATGTAGCGATAACAATGGCTTTGCCCATAAGTTCAAGGGGATTTATTCACTTCCTTTCGGACTTGATACCATTAAAAAATGGAAGTTTGAAGCAAGTGGAGATGTGGAGTATTTAACTACAAATTTTAGTCCTATTGAGCAATACCGCAGCGTAGAATTTGAAAGAGATTGGAATACGCGAAATAAAGGATACAATGGCGATCAATTAGCTACAGCTTTAGGAACACATTTGTCACACCAGGACTTTGGAAAAATTAATCTTGAGGGGCAATATTTTAGCATTGGGAATGATTACGCTGGAAATAGAGTGGCGACAAATGGTGCTTGGCAACAAAATGGTTGGAAAATACAATGGGATGGAAGTGCTTTAAAAAGTGAATCGAATTCAAAAAACACCTTTGTCCGTCATCGTGCTGCAATTTCTAAAGATGTAAAATGGCTCACTATCGGTTTTAAAGATGATCATGAAAAAAACATATTTAGTGACACAAACAAGCTTGTTTTAAAGAATAGTTATCAATTTTTCGATTACCAATTTTTTATTTCCAATAGGGATTCATCTAAAGTAAATTATAAACTTTTTTGGAGAGAAAGGTTTGACCAACGAGGAGATTCTTTGCAATTAACCTCTGTTGCAAAGGCCAAAACAATTGGCGCAGAATTAAAATTATCGGAATTTAAAAATCAACGGTTGAGTATTCTCAGCGCTTATCGCTCCTTGGCTATTTTAGATTCTGTTTTGCTTCCACAAACACCTGAAAATTCCTTTGTTGGTCGTATAGAATACGATGCTACATTTTGGAAGTCAGCACTTACATTCAATAGTTTTTATGAAATTGGTTCCGGTTTAGAGCAAAAAAGAGAATTTCTTTACCTAAAAGTAAATGATGGTCAGGGAATTTATGCATGGGTAGATTATAACGCAGACGGAATTATGGATTTAAATGAATTTGAAGTCGCACAGTTCATCGATCAAGCGAGTTATATTCGTGTATTTACTCCCAGTAGTGAATATATCAAAACGTATTCTAATGAGTTAAACCAAAGTTTATTTTGGCGTCCAGAAAGAATTTGGGAAAAGAAAAAAGGAGCACTTAAATTTTTAAACCTTTTTTCAGATCAAGCTCGTTTAAGAATCACAAAAAAAGTAAATGAATTTGATGCGCGGGTTATATTTAATCCTTTTGCTAGTGAAATTAATCTTCCGAATTTAGTAAGCACAAATACAAGTATTCGGAACACACTTTTTTTTAACCGTTTATCACGGGTTTTTAGTGCAGAAATTACAAGTGAAACATCAAAATCTAAAACGCTGTTAACTTCTGGCTTTGATTCAAAACAAAATCAATTTAATCAAGCGCTAATAAGATGGAATATCACAACTACTCTTTCTCTAGAATTATCAGCTTTAAAAGGAGTAAAAAAATCTCTCGCAGATTATGTTATCGGTAGAAATTATGCCTATAGCACCGAATCCTTTGCTGGTAAAATCATCTTTCAGAAATCAAGTAATTTCAGAATTTCATTGCAGACAAGGACAGCAGATAAAATCAATGATCTTCTTTTAGGGGGAGAAAAATGCTTAACGCGAGAAATAGGTGGAACACTAAAATACAATCAAACTGAAAAAGGAAGTTTCCAAAGTGAATTTAAAATGCTTACCATGAAATATAGTGGAAATCCAAATTCTGCGATTGGATTTGAACTTTTAGAATCCTTACAGCCTGGTTTAAATTACACCTGGACCTGTACTTACCAAAGAACTTTGTCGCAAAATCTACAGCTTTCAATCAATTATTTAGGAAGAAAATCTGAGGTTCTACGAACTATTCATAGCGGAAGCATGGAGCTTCGAGCTTATTTTTAACGACTAAAGATCAAACTTTATTCCTTGAGCAAGCGGAAGACTATCGGTATAATTAATCGTATTTGTTTGTCTTCGCATGTAAACCTTCCAAGCATCAGAACCTGATTCTCTACCGCCGCCAGTTTCCTTTTCTCCACCAAAAGCACCGCCAATTTCTGCTCCTGAAGTGCCAATGTTTACGTTAGCAATTCCACAGTCAGATCCAGCAGAAGATAAAAATGCTTCCGATTCCTTTAAATCATTCGTCATAATTGCAGAAGACAATCCTTGGGGAACAGCATTTTGCAACTTAATGGCATTTTCAAGACCTCCATTATATTTTATTAAGTATAAAATTGGAGCAAATGTTTCATGTTGAACAATTGCAAAATGATTTTCTGCCTCAATAATACAAGGTTTTACATAGCATCCTGACTCGTAACCAGCTCCCTTGAGAACACCGCCTTCAACAAGCACTTTTCCGCCCTCTTTTTTAGCTGCCTCAATAGAAGCTAAATAAGCATTTACTGCATCAGTATCGATAAGTGGACCAACATGATTTGCTTGATCTAAAGGATCTCCAATTCGCAATTGTTTGTATGCTCCTGTAACAGCATCGCGAATCTTATCGTAAACACTTTCGTGAATGATTAATCTTCGTGTCGATGTACAGCGTTGTCCAGCAGTACCCACAGCACCAAACACAGCTCCAGGAACTACCATTTTTAAATCTGCACTTGGAGCGATAATAATTGCATTATTTCCACCTAATTCTAATAAAGATCGACCTAAGCGCTCTCCAACTGCAGCGCCAACAGATTTCCCCATTCGTGTTGAACCAGTTGCAGAAATAAGCGGTAAGCGCTTGTCGTTGGCCATTAATTTACCAATTTCAGCTCCGCCAATTATCAATCCTGAAACTCCTTCCGGAACATTATTTGCGGTAAAAACTTCATTCGTAATATGTTGACAAGCAAGAGCCGTGATAGGTGTTTTTTCAGAAGGCTTCCAAATACAAACATCCCCACAAACCCAAGCTAAGGCTGTATTCCAATTCCAAACTGCAACAGGAAAATTAAAGGCAGAAATAATTCCTACAATTCCAAGTGGATGATATTGCTCATACATTCTGTGACCAGGACGTTCAGAATGCATCGTTAAACCATATAGTTGGCGCGATAAGCCAACAGCAAAATCACAGATATCAATCATTTCTTGGACTTCCCCAAGTCCTTCTTGCAAAGACTTCCCCATTTCATAAGAAACCAAGCGACCTAGAGGCTCTTTATAAAAACGAATTTTTTCTGCTAACTGACGCACAATTTCTCCTCGTCTTGGAGCAGGAAGTGTTCTCCAATAAATAAAAGCTTCTTGCGCTTTTTGAACAACAAGCTCATAATCTTGCGCAGTTGCAGAATTTACTGTAGCGATTAATTTTCCATCAACTGGCGAAAAAGAAGAAATCACTTCCCCCTTAGTATTTAAGAAATCGGACCCTGTGGATGCCCCACTATTTACTGGCTTAATGCCCAAGTCTTTTAATACTTGCTGCATTTCTGTGGTTGTTTCAATCATTTTTTAAAATTTTAAGCAAAATTAAGAGAATTCTCTGATTA
Organism: Flavobacteriales bacterium; assembly: GCA_009926125.1. Taxonomy (GTDB): domain Bacteria; phylum Bacteroidota; class Bacteroidia; order Flavobacteriales_D; family Crocinitomicaceae; genus UBA952. Next base: position 5,784 of record RFPM01000043.1, read on the forward strand.
AGATATTGGATATCTTTATTTAATCTTTAGTTAATCATATAACTTTGATAGTTTCTTATTTTTGAGGATAAAATTGACTTAAGCTGAAATTACAATGAAAGAATCCCTCGATAAACGAGAATAATCTTAAAAAAATGGATGTTAAGATTAATAATTTTTGAAGGCACTTGCAGCTAATTTCAAGTATGATTTATACACACAAAATCAAGACAGACTAAACAAATATTGCTAAAAATGCGTTTATAATTTTTTTAGAATACTAATTTTAATGCCATGGAACTTTTTTTAATTATCGTTTTTGTTTTAGGATATATCGCTATTTCTATAGAACACACCATAAAAATTAATAAACTTATCCCAGCCTTGTTGATGATGGGAATTTGTTGGGCAAGTATCTCTTTTGGCATTAATGGTGTAACTTCTTGGCTTGACCCTCAATCTTCTGAATTAATAAATATTTCTTCCTTTGGTTTTGAAAAAAGAATGGTCTTACTTGAACAAACATTACTGCACCATTTTGGAAAAACTGCTGAAATTCTATTTTTTCTTATTGGAGCAATGGCTATTGTTGAAATGATAGATCATTTTGAAGGCTTCAATTCTATAAATCGCCTCATCAAAACAAATAAAAAAATCACACTGCTTTGGATCATTTCTTTTATCGCATTCTTTCTTTCTGCAATTATTGACAATCTAACAACAACGATTGTTTTAATAACAATAATCCGAAAAATACTACACGAGACATCAGATCGCATGTGGTTTTCTGGTTTAATCGTAATCGCTGCAAATGCAGGGGGAGCATGGACTCCAATTGGGGATGTAACTACGACAATGCTTTGGATGGCAGAAAAGGTAACTACTCAAAAGTTAATATTACTTTTAAGTATTCCTTCTTTTATTAATATTTTAGTTCCCCTAATTATCGCTTCTTTCATGCCTGTTTTTAAAGGAAATGTTACAAAAATCGAAGATGATGGGGTTAAGAAACATTACAGCTCTATAATTTTAATTGCAGGCTTAGTATTAATTATTCTTGTTCCTATATTTAAAACAACAACACACCTCCCAACTTACATTGGTATGATGCTATCATTATCAATTTTTGCTATTCTAGCTGAAATACTTAGTAATCGAATGATTCGACTTAAATTAGGAGTTGAAAGAAAGGAAGAACATACTGGTCCAACCTTAAGCGCATTAGGTAAAATTGATATTCCTTCCGTTTTATTTTTCTTAGGAGTATTAATGACTGTTTCTGCAATGGAATCTATAGGTACGATATCAAATTTTGGGCAAACTGTAAGTCAATATATCCCAGAAACACTTTTTGTAACCTTACTGGGTCTTTGCTCTGCAGTTATAGATAATGTTCCATTAGTTGCTGCGAGCATAGGAATGTTTACTGCAGCTCCTGACGCAAATGTTTGGCACTTTATCGCATACGCAGCAGGAACTGGAGGTAGTATTCTTATTCTCGGATCTGCTGCTGGTGTAGTTGCAATGGGAATGGAGAAAATCTCTTTTGTTTGGTACTTAAAGAATATTTCTTTGTTAGCAATTGCTGGTTATTTTGCTGGAATCGGCGTTTTTTTACTTTTAGTATAGTAAACAATAAAATAAACTAATCACAAACTTTTTGTCCTGCCGCCATCTACCGGTAAGTTTATCCCATTAATATATGACGCTTCAGGAGAAGCAAGAAAGGCAACAGCAGCAGCAACTTCATGAGGTTTTGCAATTCTTTTCATAGGAGACTCATTTGCCATTTCTTCAAATATTTCTTCAATACTTTGTCCCGTTTTTTGGGACTTTATTTCTGCCAACTCTTTTAAGCGAATGGTATCTGTTGCTCCTGGAAGAATATTATTAACCGTAATTCCATATTGCCCTAATTCATTCGCCAAAGTTTTACTCCAACTTGCGACAGCTCCTCGAATTGTATTTGAAACCCCTAAATTTGGAAGCGGTTGTTTTACGGAAGTTGAAATAATATTTATAATTCTTCCGTATTCTAATTCTATCATTTTGGGATAAAGTGCTTGCACTAATATATGATTGCAAATTAAATGCTGGTTAAACGTTGAGATAAATTCTTCTGTACTTGCATCTTTAATCGGGCCGCCTTTTGGACCTCCACTGTTATTAATTAAGATGTGAACTCCAGAGTGATTCTTTAAAAAGGAATCAAGTTCTTGTTTTACTTGTAATGGATTTGAAAAATCGACTTTCAGAAATTGATGTTTTTGCCCTTGCGAAGTATCTAATTCAGTAAAGGTAGCTTGTAATTTTTCTTCATTTCTAGAAACAAGAATAATAGCGCATCCCATTTCAGATAACTTAAGCGCAATTGCTTTTCCAATTCCTTGTGTACTCCCACAAACTAGCGCTATTTTATTTTTTAATGAATAGATCATAATTTAAGATAAGCTTAGTTTGATAATTAAAACTGCTTCAAAAGACTAAATTAGTCAATTAATGGCTATTAAAACTTCTCTTTTTGTTCAAAAACAATTGCAGGGGGCAACATGAAAAAGTTTTTTACTCGTCTTCGTCAGAATCTTCTGTCGGTTTATCATACTCTTCATCCTCCTCATTCTCCTCTACAATAGCATCGTCTATATCTTGGTCATTAAGATCATTTTTATCTAATTCATCTTCAAAATCATCCTCCTCGACATCATCATTTTTAACTTGTTTAATTGCCGGCTGTTTTATTTTAACCAAATAAATAACTTCATCTGTCTCCCAAATTAAAGCATCAAGGGTTTCACCATTTGGTGTCTTTATCGTAGTTAAATGGTTAATATAGCCATCTGGATAATCTCTTAAAATTTGTTTTTTTTGTTCTACAGTTAATTTATCGTAACTTATTATTCCCCTTCTTTTTGTCATATTTAATACTATTGTTTTTGATATATTTTGACAAATTTATATTTTTTGTTTTTTAAAAATCAAATGTTTTTAAAAAAAATTAATTTTTATAGTATTTATTAAAATAAATCTTTGATGATATTTATTATAAAACTCATTACTTTCGTGCAACTTTAACTTGCATTCATTCGTCTTAAAACTTACATTTACTTATGAAAAATTATTCTCTACTACTTTTATTAATCTTATTCTTCAATAATAACTTAAGTGCCCAAGATTATAAAAAAGAACTATTAAAAAGTTATACTACACAAGAACTAAACGGTTTTCCTAAATCAAAAATAACAATCCTAGAATATGCACTTGAAAATTCGTGCTATTTCACGCCGCTCCCTGAAGGTAAGACAATGGATTTCCCTGAAATTGAAGTAAAAAAACAAGTTGTAAGTTTTACAGATTTTGGTCTTAAAATTGAAGATTTTACGCAGTATTTTATTGTTAAAAATCAAAATAAACTGCTAGTTGTTAAATCAAGCTACATCCTTGATCTAGAAATTAAAAACAAGAAAAAATGAAAATAGTATTCAGTGTATTCTTTGCGTTTATTAGCTTTGTAGCCTTAAATCAAGTTCTTCTTTTATCAGACCCTGACTATAATCAAGCTAATCCATTAAATTGTAGTGGTATTATTCCTCCTCCTCCAAGCGGAACAAATTTCAGTGATGGAGCAGGAAATTATGCGCCCAATATGGATGAAGTTCTTGTTCTTTGCCCCGACCTAACACAAGGCTCAAAAGTCTCTATTGCATTTGCGACAAATATTGGATTTGAATTTAATATTGATCCAAGTGATACGCTATTTATTTATGACGGTCCAACTACAAGTTCGCCTTTATTAGGAGCTTTTAATTCTGGGACAAACCCTGTTGGTTTTTATGTGCAGGCATCTTTTGCTAATAATCCAAGTGGCTGTTTGACCTTAAGATTTGTATCCAATGGAACCAATGAGGGAACAGGATGGGTTGCAAACGTTGCTTGTGGAGACTTCCCTCAACCATTTGTGCCACATATTGAGGCATTTAAAAATGGTGTTGGTCCAAATATCTTGAATCCATTAGATACAGGATATGTTGATCTGTGTTTTGGGGATTCAGTACTTTTAGTTGCTACCCCAACTTTTCCGTATGCCTCAGAGGTAACAGGAACCGGTTATTCCCAAACTATTGCAAACTGTACTTATTTATGGACCATTGGAGGTAGCGGGCAATCAACAGGAAGCTCAGTTTGGTTTACGCCACCTGCTCGCTCTGGATATTATGTGGATTTAAAAATAACAGATGCTGTTCCACAAATTGTAAATACAAATTGTAAAGTTCGCGTATCACAAATACCAATTTTTGCAGGAACTGGACCACTTGAGGATTCTGTTTGCTTGGGTCAAAACACAAACTTAATTGGAGGTGTAACAGCACAAGATACCGTTGGGGTTACTGTGCCTGGAGGAGAATACCAAGTTGGAGGTATTTTCGCAGGACTGACCTTTTTGCCTGACGGAGCGGGGCAGCAGTATGAAACATCCATTGGAATTTCTGGATTTGACCAAACAACCCTCATTACTTCTGCAGCGAATTTTGACCAATTATGCTTGGATATTGAACACTCTTATATTGGAGATATAGAGATTACGTTAACTTGTCCCAATGGAACTACTGTTTCAATAATGAATGCATATAATGGAACTCCCTTTGGTTGGACAGCACTTGTTCCTGGAGGATGTGGAAGTGGGATTGGTACTTCCTTAGGGAACGATACAAATATTGATGGTGGGGCGCCTGGATCTCCAGTATGGTCGTATTGTTTTTCGCCTACAAATGCAACACTTGGAACCATTTGTGCTGAAAACACTGCAGGCAATACAATTCCAAATGATTATACAGCAGGTGGTATTAATCTTCCAAATGGCACAACAGGAAATAATATAGCAATGGATACAAATGGAGTTTATCTTCCTGATGGGAATTTTAATGACTTTATTGGCTGCCCTGTAAACGGAAATTGGACAATAACAGTTCAAGATAATCAAGGTATTGATGATGGATATATTTTTCAATGGGGAATATTTTTTAATGCGGCTTTATACCCTGAAACTGAAGGTTATCAAAATACGCTTGTAAGTGATTTCTGGACTGCTGACCCTACAATAATATCAGGGCAGAATGATACGCTTATAACAATACAACCTGATGTAACTGGAAATACTTTTTATACCTATAACGTTACTGATAATTTTGGTTGTGCTTATGACACCACAGTAACTCTTTATGTAATGGATCTTCCATCAATCTTTTCAGATACCTTGGCTTGTAATTATGTTTACCAAGTAACTGGAACAAGTTCATTTAATAATTATGGTGGAGTTTGGAGTTCCACAGACCCATTGATTTTCATTTCTAATATTCAAAGTAATAATCCACAAATCTCGACAAACTTTGCCGGAATTTATCCTGTTTCATTTACTGATGAAGCTTGTAATGTAACATTAACCTCAAATATAGAATTCCCCCCCTACATTTATACGCAGGTACTTGATACAAATATCTGCCCAGGTTCAAGCTTTGAATTGGATCCTTTAATATTAAATACACCTAAAGATTCCTTATTGAGCGAATGGACACAGCAAGCGAATTATAACCCAAGTACTACTTGGTTTTGGGGAGATGGTGCTACTGAAATTCCAAGAATAATTTCTGGGGCAGGAACTTATATTTTTCATTTAAAAAATGCCTGTTATGAAGTAACAGATACCGCATCAATAGGAATTAAACCGTGTGACATCACAGCGCCAAATATTATTGTGATGTCATCTCTGGCTGGCAATAATATTTTTTATGTAAATTCTGAGGGCATTGTAAGCTTTGATTGTGTAATTATAAATAGATGGGGAAATGTTATTTATGAATACACTGATGCCGCAGGCGGATGGGATGGGAAAACAGCAGATGGAAATAAAGTAGAAGAAGGAACTTATTTCTATCGTATAAAGGCAATTATTGAGGGTGGCGAAGAACTTATAAAACATGGGTTTGTTGTCTTGAAATATTAAGTCTTTGAGTACCTTTGTCTAAAATTTCACATAATGAATTCGCTTTCTTTAAGTCAGGCTATTATGGAGGGGGTTCCTAATAATATTCCTCCTAAGAAAGAAATTGAT
>RFPM01000044.1 GCA_009926125.1 Flavobacteriales bacterium
AATTTTATTTTACCTTCAACATCAAATAATGGTTATTCAGGAAGTTGGACCCCAGCAATAAACAACACATCAACAACAACTTACACTTTTAATCCAGTATCTGGTGTTTGTGCAACACTCCAAACAATGACGGTAGCAGTGAACAGCCTTCCACAAGTTACTTTATCAACATTCCCTAATGTTTGCAATACGGCAACGAATTTAGTCCTATCAGGAGGCACACCACTTGGGGGTACTTATACAGGCACTTCTGTAATGTCTAACTCGTTTAATCCATCGATCGGAATAGGGACATATCCTATTACATATACCTATACAAATGGTAGTGGATGTTCGTCAAGTGCTAATCAAAATTTAACGGTGATCACTTGTACTTCTGAGATACTAGATTTATCAAATCAATTTATACATATTTATCCAAATCCAATAAGTGATATACTTTATATTAATTCTGAAATAGAATTATTTTCTTCCTTTGAATTAATTGATAACCAAGGAAGAATCGTATTGAGTGATAAGTTGAAAGGAAATAAAACAAGTTTAAATATAGAATCCCTTGCCCCGGGAAATTATTATTTAAAAATCGAAGAGAAAAACATACTTCTTAAAGTTGTAAAACAGTAAATTTATTGCGAGGTGCTTTATTGCTAACTGATAATAGAATATCTTTAAAAAAAATTATTCTTTCGAGCACTTAAATGCAACGCCTTTAAAATGGTTTACAATTTGTATAAGCCGAAAAAAGGAACAACTGTTTTACAGTACCAAAAGATAATAAAGTCTTTTGCAGCAGCCAGCATCGAGTAGGACTGAAACTTTCCACTTTTCATTGCATTACCATTACAATCTATAAATAAGTCATTAATGAACTTTGATTTTGAAGTTTTAAGAAAAACATGAAGTACTTTTTTAATTATATTTGACATTGGAATTAAGAAAATTAGCTCGATTTCAACTATAACATTTAAAAAATGTGGGGAATAAAACCGCAATAATTGAAGAAGCTTCGAGATTAATAAAATTTATTAAAACCAACTATTACTAAATATGAAAATCAAAGCAATATCTATTTGCTGCATCCTTTTTCTATGTTTCACCACTCTCGGACAACTTGAAAAAACTAGTAAAATAAATCAACTGAAGAGCCAGCAATTAATAAAAGACGGCGAAGATTTGCTAGATGCAGGAAGAGCCAAAGATGCATATATGGTATTCAAATCTGCTATAGAAAAAGATCCAAATGAATGGGAAGCTTATTTTTGGTTAGCAATGACTGAATTAGAATTAACTAATTTTTATGCCGCTGATGAAAACGCGCAAAAAGCTGAGTTGTTAATAAGGGATAAAAAGTCTGCGGACTTGGCTTTACTACAAGGGCAAATAAAACATCGTTTAGGAGCACTTAACGAAGCAATGAATTACTATTCTAAAGCGAAGGAGGAATTTGGAGAAAAAAATGCAGATTATTATGGCATTCCAATATATCTAGCACAATGTAAATTTGCTTTAGATCAAAAAGAAAAAGGGATTTTGAACAAATTTATCCCATTTTCATCCAATGTAAATTCAACTTTTGATGAATATGGAGCGATTTTATCTAGTGATGGCTTACATCTATTTTTTACAGCACGCACTCCTGAATCAAAAGGAAATAATGAAAATGTTGGAGATCAACGATTTTTTGAGGATATCGTTCATTACGAATGGGATGCTGAGAAGAATGAATGGATTTTGTCAGCTCGAGCAATAGAAGGGATAAACACCGAAGGATTTGATGCACTTAACTATATTTCAAAAGATGGAAAATATGCTTTGGGGACTATAAATACATCAGCATCAAAAGAAAAATCGACTAAAAGTTCTGATATTTTTGAAGTTTTTTCAGATGAAACATTTCTATTTGAGAAAATCGATTTAATTAAAAACAAAGCTATTAATACCTCTTATTTTGATGGGGCAGCAACAATTACGGATACTATTTTTAATGATAATGGTGATTTTTCTCAAACATTATATTTTGTAAGTGATCGAAAGGCAGAAGAATCGATGACAGATATCTACAGTATTGAGAGAAAAAATGGCGTTTGGATGGATATGAAAAATTTACTTAAAACGATTAATACTGATGGTCGTGAAACTACACCATTCATTACAGAAAATGGCAAATTTTTATTTTTTAGTTCGGATGCTCTTCCTGGAATGGGAGGTTATGATGTTTATTATAGTGAAAATGTAAATGGCGTTTGGGGTAGTCCTATAAATCTTGGGGCAACTTTCAATTCAGTAAATGACGATACTCATTTTCAAGTATACCCTCGGTTAAATAAAGCAGTAATTGCGCGAATAAATGAAACTGAAGGTTTATTTAATTACGATATTTTCCAAATTGACCTAAACGATTTAGATTTCCCATTTTTAAAAGATTAACCTCAATAAATTGATTGTTAAAAAAGAAACTTTCGTAATTTGGCAGTCTCTTTATGACACGTTATTTTTTTGAAATCTCCTACAAAGGCAAAAACTACCATGGATGGCAACGCCAAGCTAATTCCGTGAGCGTTCAAGAAACAATAGAAAGCTGCTTTTCAAAACTTTATTCTAATAAAGAAATTGGTATTATAGGTTGCGGAAGAACAGATGCTGGCGTGCATGCAAAGCAATACTTTTTTCATGTCGATTTAGAAAACAGTGAAGACACAATAGTATTTGTTTTCAAGCTCAATAGAATGCTTCCAGAAAGTATTTTTATTAAAGAAATGAAGTCAGTTGAAAGTGACTTACATGCAAGATTTGCTGCGAAAAAGAGGACGTACCGCTATTTTATACATCCTCAAAAAGATCCTTTTAAAGAAGAGTTAAGCTGGTATTTTCCACAAAAAATTGATGTTGATCAGATGAACAAAGCAGCAAATTTCTTGCTAGGAGAAAAAGATTTTTGTTCGTTTGCGAAAGTTCATACGGATGTAAAAACCACAATCTGCTCTATTTATTCTGCAAAATGGCACACTGATGCAAATGGGCTTTATTTTGAAATTAGCGCTAATCGATTTTTAAGAAATATGGTGCGCGCAATAGTTGGAACGCTCTTAGAAGTAGGTGCTGGAAAAATTCCTCCAGAAGAAATCCAAACTATTCTTACTGCAAAAAATCGACAAGAGGCAGCAGTTTCTGTTCCAGCACACGGCTTGTTTTTATGGGAAATTTTATACTGAGATGAAGAAATTAATAAGCGTATTATTTTTTAGTTTCTATGGCTATGCAATTATTAGGTACCATTTCGGCAAAGAATTAATTGGATTTACAGAAACTTTTTTTGTTTTAAACAAAGCTCTTGCGTGGACAGCTGGAACTTTATTTTTACTAACCCTGTTTCCTCAATACCAGCTAGATAAATTTAATTTAAAAAGACGGCAACTTGGCACTTCAGGATATTGTTTTGCTCTTGTACATATTTTGTTGATTTTACTGATTTTAAATCCTGATTTATACCCAAAATTTTACAGTGATTCAGAATTAAATAATGACGGATACACAACAATTTTTCTTGGGATTAGCTCGCTGCTTTTATTTAGCTTACCACTTTACGCTTCCCTCCAAAAAAGAGAAACCCTACAACATTTATATCGCTTTGGTCGCTTTGGAATCTATTTAAATATCCTTCATGTAACTTCAATTGGAGCAAAAGGATGGTTTATTCCAACTAATTGGCCCTATTTTATGCCTCCTATCACCTTAATTTTTGTTGCGCAAGCCGCACTTATTATCTTGATTAATAAATTTGTTCTAAAGAAAAATAAATAGTGACTTATTCAGAAAAGTTAGATTTGATTTAAAAAGGCTAAATGAACTCTGCGCTCTGAGTAGGAATATCCCTATTGACTTTTTTAAATAATCCTTGTAGTACTTTTCCTGGACCAACTTCTATTACCTCTGAGCAGCCATCTTTAAGCATATTTTCCATTATTTGTGTCCATTTTACTGGGGCGGTTAATTGCAAAATAAGATTTTTCTTGATTTCTTCAGGAGAAGAAACAGCTTGAGCAGACACATTTTGATAAACTGGGCAAATGGGATTTGAAAAATTGCTTCCTTCAATTGCTGCAGCAAGTTCCTCACGAGCTGGCTCCATCAATGGTGAATGAAAAGCTCCACCGACTTGCAAAATTAGCGCTCTTTTCGCTCCAACTTCTGTAAGTTTGAGGCAGGCCTCTTCCACAGCGGGAATTGAGCCAGAAATAACCAATTGTCCTGGACAATTATAATTTGCCGGAACGACAATTCCATTAATTTCAGAGCAGATTTTTTCTACAAGCTCATCCTCTAAACCTAAAATTGCTGCCATGGTTGATGCTTGAATTTCACACGCTTTTTGCATTGCAATTGCACGTTTATATACCAATTTTAATCCGTCTTCAAAGGAAAGGGTTTTATTTGCTACAAGCGCTGAAAACTCACCGAGAGAATGCCCTGCGACCATATCCGGATGAAATGATTTTCCAATACAAGCAGTTAAAATTGTTGAATGCAAAAAAATTGCGGGTTGCGTAACATTTGTTTGTTTAAGTTCCTCATCAGTTCCTTCAAACATTATCTTTTGAATGTCAAATCCTAAAACAGTATTTGCTTGGTGAAATAATTCTTTCGCTAAAGAAGAATTCTCGAAAAGCTCTTTACCCATTCCACTAAATTGTTGTCCATCTGAATGGTACTTTCCGTTTTTATAAACTAATACTCTCTTTAAAATCCCATCTCTATCATATCGATAAACTTTCCCATCCCAAAGTTGCCCATTTTTAAAAACCCCATCCATCCATATTTCATCATTATCATTGTAAACCTTGTTATAGCCAAAAGCATTAAATTTAACTCCCTTTGTTTTTGGATTTTTTAAGTTAGGCGGATTATCTGAATTATTTCCCGTATTTACAATTTTCTTTTCAGGTAATTTTTTTTCTAATATTTTGGATTCAATTATATTTCCATCTTCGGAAAATAAAATACTTGATTTCAAAGATCCATCTTCAAAATAGCGGGTTAATTTTCCGTTCAACTGTGCGTTTTTCATGGTGTATTCCAATTCTAGGCCGCCATTTTTGTAAAAATACTGAATCACTCCTGACTCTTCACCTAAGTTATTGTAACTCCCGATATATTCTATATTTCCATTAGAATGATAGCGAATATATTCTCCTTTTAATTTTGATTTTGAAAATGATCCTTTTTCTCTGATTTCCCCATTTTTATAATAGCGACTAAATTCTCCATCTGGCCTATTATTAGAATATGATCCTTTTAATTTTGGCGCTTTACCATCTTCAAAATACTTGACCCACTGCCCTTCTTTTCTTCCTTTTACAAAAACCCCTTCTTCAATTTTTAAATCTTTAGAATTAAAAATAACCCATTTTCCTGTTCGTTTACCTTCCTTATCTTTTAGATTTTGTCCGTTTATTGTAAAACAAATTAAGCTCAAAGAAAATAAAAGGAAAGCAAGAGGTTTAATCATACTTTTAAGAATTATAAGTAAAGATATAAAAGTCATATCAAAAGGTGTGAATAACTCATAAAAAAAGGAGTGTAAATAAAATTAATTGTCCTTAAATTTGACCTAAGAAAAAATCAAATGGTTTCAATAGACCCAAAAAACCTTACGGTTCAAAAATTACATCAGTACTTACTAGGGGCTATTGGACCTAGACCAATTGCTTTTGCTTCTACTGTTGATGCTGAGGGCAAACCAAATTTAGCGCCATTTAGTTTCTTTAATGTCTTTAGTGCAAACCCGCCAATATTAATTTTTTCACCCGCTCGTTCTGGAAGAACAAATACCACAAAAGATACTTATAATAATGTAAAAATTGTTCCTGAAGTTGTAATCAATGTTGTTAATTATGACATTGTACATCAAATGAGTTTAGCTAGTTCACCCTATGCCCCAGGAGTAAATGAATTTGAAAAAGCTGGATTTACTTCACTAAAATCAGATAATGTGAAGCCCTTTAGAGTTGCAGAATCACCTGTACAATTTGAATGTAAGGTGAATGAAGTAATAGAATTAGGAACACAAGGTGGCGCAGGGAATTTGATTATTTGTGAAGTTGTAAAAATTCATATTCACGATGAGGTTTTAGATTCTAATGGAATGATTGACCAACAAAAAATTGATCTTGTAGCTCGAATGGGAGGAGATTGGTATAGTCGTGCTAATGCTGAATCTATGTTTGAAATAACAAAGCCAATTTCAACTTGTGGAATTGGATTTGATGCTTTACCTGTGGATATTAAATCTTCAAAAATTTTGAGCGGGAATAATTTGGGGCATTTGGCTGGAATTGAAAAAATTCCTGATGAAACAAATGTAAATGAATATAAATTACTTGAATTAAGTGATTTATTTGTATCTTTAGAAGACAATCCTCTTGCTTTAGAGGAAGAATTGCACAAACGAGCAAAAAGCTTACTGGATGAAAACAAATTGGAAGAGGCATGGCTCACCTTGCTTTCCTTTAATAATTAATAATAATAAAATAAAAAACAATGTTTAAACTAACCGGAACAGTAAAACTAATCAGCGAAACACAACAAATTTCTGAAAAATTTTCTAAAAGAGAATTTGTAATTTCAGAAACCAGCTCTATGTATCCTCAAGATATATTATTTCAAGCAACACAAGATAAATGCTCGCTTCTAGACAGCGTTAAAGTGCAAGATCAAATCGAAGTTTCATTTAATTTGCGAGGTAGAGAATGGACAAGTCCAACGGGAGAAGTAAAATACTTCAACTCATTGGAGGCGTGGAGAATTGAAAAAGCTGGACAAGGATCTGCTATTCCTTCAGATGGACCATCCCCAATGTCTCTTGGATCTGAACCTGTAGCATCTATGAGCGCGTCAAATAATGCGAATTCTGAAAGTACAGAGGAATCAGACGATTTGCCGTTCTAATTTCGGTCAATACATTATTATCGCAAGGCTACAGCCAAGAAGAATACTGATTAATTTTATGAAATTAAACTTGTGATTCTCGCTTGTTTCAAAAATAATGGTTGTTGAAATATGTAAAAACATTCCTACAACTACAGCCAAAATAATTGGAACATCAAGCCCAATTTGTGAAGGACTTATATAAAATCCGAATAAAACTCCGATTGGTGTCATGGCTGCGAAAGCCAAAAGAACAAGCCACGAATAAACATTAGATAATTTCGTGCTAATTAACAAGGTCATTAAGGCAATAGACACCGGTATTTGGTGGAAGATAATTCCCCAAAAGAGCGAACCATTTGCATGCTGGTGCTCAGAAATAATACCTGCATATTGATTTCCAAGAGGTATTCCTTCTATAACAGAATGAACAGACAAAGCAAGGAATAAGATAAGAGGAAATGCTTGTCCTTTATGAACATGCACGTGCCCATGCTCAATACCTCCAGAAAAATATTCCAATACCAATTGAACTAAAAAGCCAAGTAAAATCCAAATCCCGATTTTTTCTGCACCTTCATGATACAAATCAGGCAGTAAATGCTGGAAAATAATTGCTAAAAGAAATCCTCCGCTGAAGGAAAGGGCCAATTTTATAAAGTGACTTTTATTAGTTGCATTAAAATAACTCACAATCAAACCACCTGCTATTACAGATAGAAATAATCCAAGAAAAACGAGTGTTATGTTCATGATTTTAATTCTGCAATAATAATCAAACGATCCGAATTAGCAACTGAAAAAGGTGCTAAATCAAAAGACCCAAAAGTTTCTAGAATCCTAAAATTCGCAGATAATAAAGCTTGAAAGTTTTGTAAATTCAATGCTTGAACGCGTTCTGTGAAATGAAAGTTTTGACCTTTATCTGAAAAATGTATTTCTTTAAAGACATGCTTACCATCAAATCGTCTTTCTAACTTAAACGTAATTCCATCAATTATTTTCTCTTCAGAATGAACTAAATTCCGGATAACCTTATCTGCATTCATAAAATCAATGACAAATTTTCCTTTAGAGTTTAACATTTCTGAAACGGAAGAACACACTTTCTGATTATCCTCAGGGGAATCAAAATAGCCAAAACTCGTAAAAAGGTTGAATACCGCAGCAAATTTTAGCTTTGGAATGACTTTTCTCATATCATGCGTGTCAAAACGAAGTGTTGCAGTTGTTTCTTTTATAGCTTCTAAAATGCTGTTTTCGGATAAATCAACACCTAAAACATCGTAAGAAAAACTGTTCAATATTTTTGAATGCCGACCTTTACCACAAGCTAAATCAAGAAGTTTAGAATTATTTGGAATGCTTATAAAAGAAATTAAATTTGAAATAAAGCGATTTGCTTCTTCTTCATTTCGATCTTGATACAAAATGTGGTAATATTCTGTGTTAAACCATTCAGCAAACCATTCTTTCTGCATGCCACAAAATTACAATAGTTTTCAAGAAAAGATTATATTCGTTCTCAAATGAAAAGAATAGGAATTGGCGCTGGAAAAAGTCTAGTTGCAGAAATTATTAAAGCAATGGGCTATCCGGTTTACAATTCTGATGAACGCGCCAAAGAATTAACGGACAGCAACCCAAAAATCAAAGAAGATTTGATTCATTTATTTGGCGAAGAAATTTATCAAAATGATAAACTAAATAAATTTGCTTTAGCTCAAGCTATTTTTTCCCTGCGTGAAAAAGTGAATGCTTTAATTCATCCAATCGTTCGTGAAGATTTTAATCTCTGGGCCTTGGCGCAAAATAACTCCCTTGTTTTTAATGAATCGGCTATTCTATTTGAAACAGGATCTTTTAAAAATTTTGACGCAATTATCTTAGTCTATGCTCCTGCAGAATTACGAATAAAAAGAATCATGAAAAGAGATAATTGTTCTGAAAATGAAGTGCTAAAAAGAATGAATTCACAATTTTCAGATGAAGAGAAATACCAGCTTACTGAATTTCGAGTTCTAAATGATGAACAAACACCACTTTTAAAGCAAGTTGAACAAATAATCTTAAGCTTTTCTTTATCCTAAAAATGGATAGCGATAATCAGTTGGAGGAACGAAAGTTTCTTTGATCGTTCGGGCAGAAACCCAGCGCAATAAATTCATCTTAGCGCCTGCTTTATCATTTGTGCCTGATCCTCTTGCTCCACCAAAAGGCTGCTGTCCAACAACTGCTCCTGTTGGCTTATCATTAATGTACAAGTTTCCTGCAGCATTTTCCAATTTCTTTGTTGCTAGTGCAATTGCATAACGATCTTGAGATACAATGGAACCTGTCAATGCATATTCAGAAGTCTCATCGATAAGCGACAGTGTTTCCTCAAATTTTTCTGCGTCGTAGACATAAATTGTGAGAACCGGTCCAAAAATTTCTTCACACATGGTTCTGAATTTTGGATTTGTTGTTACAACAGTTGTTGCAGAAACAAAATACCCTATGGATTTATCGTAAGTTCCACCAGTTATGATTTCAGCATCAGCTTGCTGCTTACAATAATCAATGTATCCTGCAATTTTGTCAAATGACCTTTCATCAATAACTGCATTCATAAAATTTCCAGTATCCGCAGGAGTTCCCATTTTAAAGGAATTTACTTGCTGAACATAAATTGCTTTAACTTCTGGCCATAAATTGCTTGGAATATACGCTCTTGAAGCAGCCGAACATTTTTGGCCTTGGTATTCAAAAGCTCCTCTTGACATTGCGGTAGCAAGTTCTGCAGGATTTGCAGATTTATGCCCAATGATAAAGTCTTTCCCTCCTGTTTCCCCGACAATTCGAGGATACGATTTATACTTTTCTAAATTCGATCCGATTTCTTTCCATAAATGTCGGAATACACCTGTTGATCCTGTAAAATGAAGGCCTGCAAAAGCTTTATGTTTAAATATTACATCTCCTGCAACTGGACCATCAACGGTTATCATGTTTACAACTCCGTCAGGAAGACCTGCAGCCTTAAAAAGTTCCATAATTACTTGAGCAGAATAAATTTGGGAATCTGCGGGTTTCCAAACAACTACATTTCCCATCATGGCAGGCGCAGCGCATAAATTTGCCGCAATTGCCGTAAAGTTAAAAGGCGTTATTGCAAATACAAATCCTTCTAAAGGACGGTATTCTAATCGATTCCATATTCCAGGAGATGACTCAGGTTGTTCCTTGTAAATTTGAGTCATATACTGCACATTGAAACGCAAAAAATCTATTAGCTCACAAGATGCATCTATTTCTGCTTGAAAAACGTTTTTAGATTGACCTAACATAGTAGCAGCATTCATTTTATAGCGAAAAGGGCCTGCCAAGAGATCTGCAGCTTTTAAAAAGATTGCCGCTCGTTGCTCCCAAGGCATATTTGACCATTTTATTCGTGCCTCCAATGCAGCGTTAATCGCAGCTTCAACATGTTTTGCATCTCCAAGATTAAAATATCCCAAGACTTTTTTGTGGTCTTGAGGACTTGTCAATGCTTTTTTTGCTTGTGTGCGAACTTCCTTTGAACCAATATACATTGGAACATCGATTGGTTCTTGGTTGTACATTTCTTGGTACTTTTCAATTAAAGCTATTTTTTCTGGTGAACCGGGTGCATAAGACTTAACGGGTTCATTTATAGCAACTGGAACATTGTAAAATGCATTTGACATAACAAATTGTTTTGTTGCAAAAGTAACGATTGTTAACTATCCTTGCAATGAATTCAATTGGTTTCAATGTTAATAAAGAGATCTTCCCTTGGAAAAAAAGTAGTTTTGGCCTTATCCTGCTTTGTTATTTTGTTTAATCAACTTTCTTTTGGGCAAAATAAATATGATTTCTCGGCATTTAAAAACGAAAAAAATCACTTG
>RFPM01000045.1 GCA_009926125.1 Flavobacteriales bacterium
CCTAATGCTAAAATAAATGCTAACTTTTTCATGGCTTAATTTTTAAAGTGGTTGATATACAAGTTTATATTTAAAAAAAGACGAATAGAATATTTGAGAATAAAACATGAAACAAAAAGATTATTATTAAAAAAAGTGTGTCTAGGTTTCGCTAAATAAATCCTGTGGTTTATAATTCTTTAATAAAAAAAATAGAATAAGTTACAATTCCAAAAATTATATTATTTATAATTTGTTTTAAGAAATGAAATTCCCAATGTAAATTTGCACGTGCATTCTATTGAACCTTTTTATAATTGGAGAGCTTACTACATTGCTTCAGAAGATAAGCGTTCTCCATTTTATGGACGGAATTACAGCGAGTTTGAATTTACTAACGCCATCTATAATTATTGTATTCATCCGCAATGGGATTCTATTGGCTCTGAAACCTTATTTCTGAAAATTTTATACTGCGATTATGATCTAGGATTTGCAATTCTTGAAATGATGGGCGAATGGAACGACGCAATAGAAAATGATATTATGCTGTTAAAGCGCGATTTTATTGAACTTATGATTGAAGAAGGGATCACAAAATTTATTTTAATCGGCGAAAATGTACTTAATTTTCATTATTCTGATGATTGCTACTACGAGGAGTGGTTTGATGAAGTAGAAGATGGTTGGATTGCACTCGTAAATTTTCATGAGCATGTTGCCGCAGAATTTCATAAAGTAAACATCGATAATTATTTTTTAATGGGCGGTACTCTTGACGAAATTGAATGGAGAACTTATGCACCACAACATTTTTTCCAAAAAGTAGATGAGTTGGTAATAAAACGGATTAGCTAAGATATGCTAGTTTGGAGCTAATTATTCTTTTAAGAATTCATACTCCTAAACTTTGGGATTTTCGGGTGTATGACCAACTTATTGGTTAATGTTGTTAAGCACTCTCACTGGAATGATTTCAATTTTCATATACGGATAATAGGGTAAAATTGAAAGTTTAGCATGCACATCTTCAGAATCATTGGCCATCATTACCATAAAAATACCAGACATATCAAGTTTAATATAGGTTTCTACAATACTCCCATTTTGTTCTAGTTCTTTTACAAGCTCCTGTTCTCTTGGAAGTAGTTTCATTCTTGTATCAATGTCCAATCCTTCTAGTTGGATATTAAGCATAAATTTTTTCATCTGTTTGTCCTTTGCGTTTATTTAATAGTGTAAAATTAAGGTAATTTAGTGTAGGAATTTTTTTTGGTAAAGTGACTCAGGTTTGCGATGTGGCAATTTTGACCAAAAATATTGATGCTGATCACTGAACCGTTACTTTTGAAAAACCTTTTTTACACGGTCGTTTTTATCTATGCTCCATCAAAGTTTTCTTTGTATCTGTTTGGGCTAATAGTCCATATTAATTGAAACACAAAAGCACCAATCAGAGTCCAAAGAATATCATTCCAGTCAAAATATCCTCTTGTTGTTATAGTTTGTAAAAACTCCCAGGTTATGAGTCCAGCAAGAGAAATTAGGTTTGCAGTAATGTGTTTCTTTTCGTTTAACCATTTATTCGTCAATTTCATTTGTGGAATTATTACAATAAACAATGCTGGTATCCCAATTGCGGAAAAAAAATTAGGTGCAATTCCCAATAAATATTTTATTGTCAAGTTTCCATAAGCGTAAGCTGGTCTAATGTTGTCTTGCACTTGTTGATATGTAATAAAGCAAAGTGCAAATAAGGCAAACCAATAAAATAAACTCTTTGATATCTTCATTTTTTGAAAGTTTCTCGCTATAATATTGTCATTTTAAAATGCCGCATAAATCATAAATATGCGCTACAAATTTATATAAAGATTTCAAATGTCTCAGCGAAAACGCAAGCACGCATTTGCTTTAGCGTTTATTGGCAGCAGTGTTTTATTTATCTTATTATCAATAAACTATTATAAAAATATAATCTATATAATTCTTTTTGTAATCTATTATTGCCTTTATGTAATTTATACATTACATTTGTACCGTAATCTTAAATATAAACGTATGAAAACAAAATTTCTTTTTCCAAACAAATTTAATAGAATTGGCTTGATTCTATTGTGTCTATCTATCTTAATAACATTGTTCTTTGGCATTAATGGTGAAAACAAATTATTAACAAAGTTTCCAGTCTTTTATGTCTATGATTCAGGGCCCTTTTTACAAGACACTACAAATAAAAGTCCGATCATGGGATTTAAATATGATGACATTCGATTTGAGTTAAGTATCACATTATTTGTATTAGGATGTCTATTGGTCGGATTCTCTAAACTTAAATCAGAAGATGAATTTACAATCAAACTGCGTTTAGAATCATTACTTTGGGCAATGTATATTAATTATGCAATCTTTTTGTTTGCTGTTATTTTTATTTATGGCATGTTTTTTATCCAAATCCCACTATTAAGTACGCTTGCATTTTTAGTAATATTTATAGCAAGATTTTATTACGTTCTATATCAATCTAAAAAATCAGCTAGTTATGAAAAATAATCTCAAAGTCGAAAGAGCTATTAAAAATATTACCCAAGAAGAATTATCAAAACAAATCGGAGTAACTAGACAAGCAATTAATGCCGTTGAGCTCAACAAATATGTGCCTTCTACAGTCCTCTCTCTAAAATTATCTAATTTCTTTGGTAAAACTGTCAATGAAATATTCTCTCTCGAAGATACCGATTAAATATAAAATCTCTTTTATACGGTATTAAAATTACTTATTCTAGCGCATAAAAGCATACATAAGTATATTTGCGCCCATTTGCAAAGCCATTTTTCGTTTTTCAGGCGGGTCATTGTGAACTTGTGGGTCTTCCCAACCATCACCTAAATCTGTTTGGAAGGTGTAAAGGCAAACTAATCTTCCATTTGCTACAATACCAAAAGCTTGCGCTTTTTTTTCATCATGCGCATGTATTTTCGGCAGGCCATTGAAGGTGTATTTTTGATTGTAAATAGCATGATTTGAAGGAAGCTCAATAAGTGAAATGTCTGGGAAAACTTTCTTTAACTCATCACGAATAAACTCGTCCATTCCATAATTATCATCAATGTGTAAAAATCCACCTGAGAGCAAATATGTTCTTAAATTTTCAGCTTCTGCTCTTGAAAACACAACATTTCCATGGCCAGTCATATGAATAAAGTTTTAGAACTGCTAATTGATATGTGCCTTGAGCTTGAATATAGCTTTTAGCAAAAAAAATGAAACTAAAAATAAGAATTCGCATAGTCAAAAGTACAATTAATTCACTAAATAAAAGAGGTAAATTGCTAAAAGAGAACAACACAAGCCAAGAGCTTTCGCCCAAGATATTTTTTCCGAGAAAATGAGTGTCCCACAGAGTGTAGAAATACAAACAACAGCAACATTAATAACTGCCAGAACAGAAGAATCGGACCAAGTAACAGAATTATAAGCGCGCATCAAGAGAAATATTGAGAAAAAATTGGGTACGCCTAAAATAACTCCTCCAATAACATTCCTGAATTCTATGCGTGTTTTTCGCCTAATAATTTGAGCAATAAGAATCCCCAAGCCAATTAAACCGGCTATACCAAAACCAAATGCAGAGAAAAGTGCAGTACTGATAACATCAACTTGTGTTTTTTGAACATAATTAAGCAGTAAATCTAAAATTCCGCTGCCAAAAAATAAGATCAGCAACATCCACAATGTTTGCTGCTTTGAATCACTTGATTTCTTTGAGAATGAAACAAGAATCACCCCAGAAAATGCCAATAAGATTGCTATAATTTTTAAGAAAGGAAGTTGTTCATTGTAAATAAAAACCATTCCAAGAACAGAAACCGCCATGCTCATTTTTACAGCTACTGATGTAATAGCCATTCCATTTTTCTGAGCGCTTTTTCCCATTAAAACAAAGAGAGAAATAAAGAGTAAAGCTGCTAAAACTGCATAGAAAATCCAGTTTGTATTTTCCCATGCTTCTTCTTTTAAGTCACTTCCATAAAGAATGTAACCACAAAGAAAAGCACTGATATAATTAAAGACAATTGCTTGAAATGTATCTATTTTAAAGAGCGGAAAAACTTTAAAAAGAACGAAAATTAAACTTGATAAGAAGATGGCAAGAAATAAATCTGTCATTTCCGCTTGTAATAATAAATCATATCCGATCCAAACTTATAATTGTCATAAGGAACCTTATTAATTACAGGCGCTTTTATTCCTTCACCAAAACTAATGTCTCCAACAATTACGCGGGCTTCATCCCAAACATTATCAATGATAAAATATTGTAGCGTTCTACTGCCACCTTCAACGAAAACAGAAAGAATATTCCTTTTGTAAAGTTCCTCTAAAATATTTGCTGTTGAGGTTTCTGAAATTTTCACCCACTCGATATTTTCTTTCAGTTCATTTTTCAAGCGATTAAAAACAATGGTTGGTGCTTCTTCGGAATAGATATTTACATCACTACTAATTTGTAATTGACTATCGATAACAATTCTTATTGGATTTTTACCTTTATATTCTCTAACTGTTAATGATGGATTATCATTGATAATTGTATTTCTACCAACTAAAATACTTTGTTCTTCACTGCGCCACTTATGAACTAATGCTTTTGTTTCTGGAGCAGAAATCCAGTTACTTCCAACTTCTCCCTTTACTCGCAACTTATCTAAATAGCCATCATTTGTCTGCGCCCATTTTAAAATAACATAAGGTCGTTTTTTTTCATGAAAAGTAAAAAAACGTTTGTTTAACTCCTTGCATTCGTCTTCTAAAACTCCTTCTATCACTTCAATTCCTGACTTTATAAGTTTTTCAATTCCTTTTCCTGAAACAAGTGGATTTGAATCCCTACAGCCAACGATAACTTTTTTGAGCTTATACTTTATAAGTAAGTCAACGCAAGGAGGAGTTTTTCCAAAATGAGAACAAGGCTCTAAAGAAATATAAACTGTAGATTCTGCTAGCAAAGATTTATCTTCAACTAATTCTATCGCACTATTTTCTGCATGTGAACTTCCAAAATGCATGTGAAATGCTTCACTGATAATGCGCTTATTATGAACTATTACGCATCCAACCATTGGATTAGGAGCTACCATTCCTTTTCCCAATAGGGCAAGATCAATACATCTTTGCATGTAATCAGAATCATTCATATTGCAAAGTTAAGATATAAAACGTAATCTTAGAATAGACAATTTGAAGTGTGATTTTGAGTTATATTTTTCTTAAAAATTAGAGTTTTTTGTTATTTTTGCTTAGTTCAATAAAATATTAATTTAAGTTATTACAATGCTCATAACAATTTTACTTCTAATTTTTACACTCATAATAGTTCCACTTGTTTGTTTCAATTTTGGAATCGCGCCGAATGATTTACAATGGGCAATTCTTTATCAGATGCTCTATATTTTAAGTGGCGTAATTGCTTATTGTTTTATAATCGGAGAGTTAGCAAAAAATAATTCTCAAGTAGATAAACTGTGGAGCATAGTTCCAATTTATTATGTTTGGCACATGACAGCTTTGGGGCTTTGGGATCCAAGAATGATTTTAATGTCAATATTAGTCAGCCTTTGGGGTATTCGCTTGACTTATAATTTTGCAAGAAGAGGAGCCTATTCCTGGAATTTTTGGTCTGGAGAAGAAGATTACCGTTGGGAAGTTTTACGCAAACGAAAAGGATTTAATAATCCAATCATTTGGATGTTATTCAACTTATTTTTTATCTGTACTTATCAATTAACATTAATCTTCCTATTTACTTTACCAATCCTAGTATGTTTGAACAATAATGTTGACCACAATTTAAATTGGATTGATGGTCTTCTTGCTTTGCTTATGATAAGCTTTATTTGTATAGAATTTATTGCAGACAATCAGCAATATTCCTTTCAACAAGAAAAACATAGGAGAATTGCGAATAATGAAGATCTTGGAGAGTATAAAAAAGGATTTATTTCAACAGGTTTATGGGCTATTGTTCGCCATCCTAACTACGCTATGGAACAAGCAATCTGGCTTATCTTTTACTTATTTAGTGTACATATCACAGGTTCCTGGATTAACTGGTCAATTGCAGGTTGTGTTCTACTAATAATTCTTTTCAAAGGAAGTTCTGATTTTTCTGAAGAGATTACAGAAAGTAAATACCCGGAATATAAGGGTTATAAAGAAAGAACCCCACGATTTATTCCGTTTATGAAGTTAAAAAAAATAAATAGTAAGGAGAATTAAAGATTAAAGAATTAATAATTCCATACATCAATTTCCCATTTACGAACTTCATCCTTAATTCTTTCAGCTTCATACAAAGCGTCTACTCCATACTTATAATCTTCAATATCACGATCAAACTTATCAGTAGTTTTATAAATTTGAGCACTGAATTGTCTTTTCCAAAATAAATCGTCAAAAGACATCCATTGAGCATCAGATTTATCATTGTAGACAAAATAGTTAACTATTACATTTCTTAGTTCTGGAAAATATAACCAAAAAAGCTCTCTCTCCTCATATGTATCTGTGTACTCAACAAAACCAGTTTCTTCTTTACTATAAACAAATGATTTGCCTTCTTTGTCATAGACTAGTAAATCACCTCGTTCAACAGTATTTTCTTCTAGGTCAACTGTGTATCTTGCTAACGGAGCTATCGCAATAATTCTTCTATCTAAAACAGAACGCTGTTTATCAAAAAACCAATCTTCTTTGATATTATAACCAAAAATACTGTTAGATGCGATATACATAATTTTGGAATCTTTTTTAACAATGCTATTTTTATTTGTTGCATCCCACCAAGCCGCTAATTTTTTTGGATCTATACCTTTTAAAATTTCATAATCTGGATCAGAACGTAAACAAGAATCTACAAAAACACTAATAGTTTGGTTGGTTTTAGTTATGACAATTGTGTCATATTCATCACTTTCTCTTGCAAACTTTAAATCATCGCCTATACCATTTGTAGAAATGATATTGTTTATTTCTTTTCTATACAATCCGTCGTAAAAATAATCAGATCCATCCAGAATATCTTTCTTATAAATCGGATATTTTAGGCTATATCCATCTTCTAAAGCTGGATAAGCATCTGATGCGACTTTATATACTGTTAAGTCTCCCAACAAAACATGTCTAAAAATGATTGTCCATAGAGACCATCTACTTTGATCTTTATTCCAACTATAATCATCAACATCTTCAGGTTTTATTGGTCTGTAAGATGCCCCAATACCTTCAGTTGATCCGTCAAAAGAATCAAAAGGAAGGAAGAGTTGTTGATTCATTTTTTCGCGTGAATCTATTCGAGAGTACAAGCGCCTTGACCAAGCATAATCTGCTATCCGCAAAGATTGATAAGGGACAATTGCTCTAGTGACCAATTCATCTTTTAAAACTACACCATCAATAACTCCATCAGAGGGTTGATTTAAAGGTCCTCTTAAAGGTGTATCCTGAGAAAAAATCAAATTAATCGATAAGATGGAAAGTGATATACAAAAAAATATTTTTTTCATAATTATTTAATTTACAACTTTTAATAATGCTTGTGCAGGAACTTTAACTTGAACTCCATTTTTTGTATAGAAAATCTCTACACCAACTTTCTTCCCTACTCGTATTTTAGAAATCAAAGAACCAGGTATTACTTTTCCGGTAAAAGGAACATCATCTACAGTACCCCCAGTAACATTAAATGTAATACCAGTAAAAGGGCTGTCTGCACCAAGGCCAACATTTGCGATAAAACCTGTGGACTTTGAGATAGTTGTTCCTGAAACTTGAGCATTTGGAAAAGGTTTAACTTTATAGTTAAATGTGCCCATATTTTTTGTTTTACCATCTTTATCTTTTCCAGTAAGTTGAATTGTTACTTTCTTTGCACCTGGAGAAACATTAACAAAATAACCATCGTATTTAGATCCATCTAAATTCCAAGAAGTTTTTCTTTTAGTTCCTCCAATTACATTTATGTCAGAACTAACAGAACCAGCAACAACAGGCACTATTTTATTATCCCAACCTGTATACAAAATACTCATTTCTGGTAGTGAAATTGAACCTTGTGGTGCTACAATGACATATTTGTGCTCCCAATTCTTAGTATATGGTATATATGATTTGCTCAAAATTGTAACGGATCCAGAAATAGTTTGCTCACCATTACCAGTAGCTATTTTCTTGATATTTACAATACCTTTCCCTGTTTCTTGTGATCCTCCACCATTAATTACAACAGTTGGGTTTTTATCAGAGTCATATGCAGCCATTGTAACTTTTAAATTCAATTCACCACCGCTAGTTACAACAGCATCTCCGGCAACAAATGCCTCAATTTGATTAAAAGAAAAATCGCCCGTACTTACCTTACTCTTTAAGAGCGCGATTAATTTTTCACGTGCTTGAAGAACATCATTTTGCAAAGATGATAAAGATGCTAATGCTCCAACTAAAGGTGCATGATCAAAGGTTCTTCCCAACCAATGAATATTAGCTTTATCGTCACCGTACTCAGCAAACTCATTTTTAGACATTAATTCATACACCAATTGTAAAGTTGATAAATCTTCAGGATTTACTTTATTACCACTAGCTATCATCATTTTGCTCAATTGTTTTTGCAGATCTTTACTGTCGTCAAATTTATTAATATCTCCAACTTTAAGTTTCCAACTTTTCTTTTTTCCATCTGGGCCAATACCTTCATCATAAGTACCAGCTATTTCAACCATACTTTTTCTAAGTTTCTTAAAATTACCCCATAAATCCATGCCTAAATCAGAAGTAATTGATCCTATTTCTGAACCAACTAATGTATTCATAGGCACATCAAAGTTATCCTTATGCTCTACTTTAAACAAGTTAAAACGGATAGGCTTAACAGGTGCCTTGTAATTGTATTTAGACCAAATTATAAATTCCTTATCTTTGAGTTTAGGAGAATTTTTATCATACTCTTCACCAGCCTCAGTTAAAAGTTTAAACTTTATGTCATCAATAAACCGAATCATTTTTCCAGTTTCCTTATCAAGCTTTGTTATAATTGAAAGATATGTCTTTATTTTTGCTTTCTTAGCTTTATCTTTAGGTTTATTTAAAGTTTCAACTTCTTCAATAAGTGTAGATTTACTTTCTTCTCCTTTGAAATATAAATTCTCATTTGATCTTTGCGTATTGTCTTCAATAGCTGCAAATGCTTCCAATACTTGTTTGGATACATTTAATGCTAAAAGAGCTGTTAATACCAAGTACATCATCCCAATCATTTTTTGTCTTGGGGTTTCTTTACCACCTGCCATAATTCCTAATTTTTTATTTAATAAATTAAAATTTCTTCTTGGTTACAATTAACCTTTCAGGGCTTTCAACATGTTACCATAAACTGTATTAAGTTCAGTTAAGTTCTTAGACAACATGGACATGTTTTCACGGTAAATTTGTGTATCTTGAGCAGATGAAGCTAAATCATTCATTACACCTTTAATACTATCTTGTAATTGATTCATCTGACCAATACTATTTAAGTAGTCTTGAGACGATTTTAATTGCAGTTCATAAACATTATTTAAGGCAGATATATTTTGTCCTAATTTATGAGTTTCTGTTCCAAAATTTCCATCAACGCCTGCTACAATTCCAGCTATAGCTTTTCCGGAAGCTGCATACTCCTCAGCAAGTTTATTTATTCCTATTGATGCAGATTCTAAACTTTTAACATAAGAGTCAGTAGCTCCTGCAGCAGATGAAACAGCTCCTAATGATCGTGCATTATCTGCCAAATTAGACATGCTATCTCTCAATTTAGCAAGTAAAGGTTGGTCTATGCCAGCTTGTTCTAATTGTTTAGCAAGTAAATCTCCTGGACTTCCAGTCTCTGCATCATGACCAGCGTCTTCTAAAGGCATAATAGCATATAAACCAAATATAAATGCTTCGGTTAATAAACCAATAATTAACATTGTATCACATCCTTTCCAGTGCATTATTTTAAATAATGCTCCAACAATTACAACA
>RFPM01000046.1 GCA_009926125.1 Flavobacteriales bacterium
ACACGAGATGACATTGCGCGTTTACCAGTTCGTTCAGCGGCAGGAGTAGCACAAACGGTTGGTGGAGTCAATTCAAATGAAAGTTCCGGAGCGATATCAGTTCGTGGTTCTCGTGAGGATGGCACATATTTCTATATTGATGGAATTAAAGTGCGTGGTTCTTCAAATATTCCTAAGTCTGCTCTTGAAGAGGTTTCTGTAATAACGGGTGGTGTTCCTGCAAACTATGGAGATGTTACGGGTGGTATTATATCTATTACAACTCGTGGGCCTTCTTCTGTTTATTTTGGTAGTGTTGAAGCTGTTTCATCTGGAATATATATAAAAGGTGCTGATAAAGATGGTTATGATGGCAAAGTATTTGGCTTAGACAAATTTGGCTATAATTTATTTGAAGGAATGTTGTCTGGACCTTTATGGATGGAAAAAGATTCAACTGGTAAAAAAACAAAACCGAGATTAGGTTTCTTAATTTCAGCTAATTATAATGATCAACTAGATAGTAGACCAATTAAAGATGGTGGTTTAAGAATAAAAAAGGATGCGAGAGATGCCTTAATTGCAAATCCATTAAGACCAACTTCAACAGGAAGTGGTACTTATCACAATGCTTTGTTCTTAAGAAATTCTGATTTTGAAAGAGTTGATTGGAGAATGAATGCGCGCTCAACAAGTTTATCAGGCCAAGCTAAAATTGACGTAAATGCAGGTGCAAATGTAAATCTTAAATTTGGTGGTTCTTTTAGTTATAATTCTGGGCCTGGCTATTCTTATACAGGATCATTGCTTAATTTTCAAAATTTTGGTTTTTCTAAATCATTGGACTACCGTGTTTTTGGTCAGTTAGGACAACGTTTTAATAATGAAACTCCGGGCAGTAGCTCAAAAATAAAATCTGCCCTTTATAATATCATGGTAGATTATTCAAAATCATCTTCAGAATCGTACGATGCTAATCACAAATACAATCTATTTAATTACGGTCATATAGGAAAATTCCAAACAAATAGAAAGCCATCTTATGAATTTGATCCAGTAACAAATACGTATATTCATAATGGTTTCAAAGAAATTGAAGTAGCATTTACTCCTTCAGAGACAAATGCAGCTCTTGCAGCTATTACCACTCAATATTATGATATTTATGCTGGTAATCCAACAGGTCATTATGAAAATCTTTTTCAAATTCAGCAAGGAAACGCTTTGAGAAATGGTGATGCTCCTGCTAGTGTTTATGGTATCTGGAGTAATATAGGAACGCCAAACAATGGCTTCGGAAAAAGTGAACAAAATCAATTTCGCATTACTGGTTCAGGAGCAATTGTAATTGGAGACCACAGTGTTTCCCTTGGATTTGAATTTGAGCAACGGGTTGACCGTGGGTGGGGAAGTGGTGATAATGGCCCTTTAGGAATTTGGCAAATTGCTCGACAATTAGCGAACTTTCACATAGAAGAATTAAATTTAAATTCAGCGGTAATGTCTGATTCTGGTTCTTTTAAAGCAATAACCTATGAGCGCTTAAATACAGGCTGGGCAAATACACATGACGGTCAATATGGAGGACAAATCAACAATGACAATCAATCTTTTTTCGACTATAATTTAAGAAATAAACTCGGTTTAAACACAGGAGGAAATGATTATTTAGATATAGATAATTATGATCCAAATATTTTTTCTTTTGATATGTTTTCACCTGATGAATTGCTAAATAGTGGTAATTCTTTTGTTTCCTATTATGGTTATGACCATACGGGAAAGAAAGTCAAAGGAACAACAGATATAAATAATTATTTTAATAAATATGATAAAAATGGTAATTATGAAAGATTTGTAGGCTCTTTTCAGCCAACTTACATTGCAGGTTATATTATGGATAAATTTGCATTTAAAGACATCGTATTCAATGTCGGTGTTCGGGTAGATGTTTTTGATGCTAATCAACCAATCTTAAAAGACCCTTATCTGTTTTACAATGCTCTTACAGTAAAAGAAGTTCAAGCATTAAAAGCGAGTGATCCTAACCAATATTCTTGGGTAACTTTACCAGAAGGCATGGGTGATGATTATGTTGTATACGTTAATGATGTTGCTAATCCTACTTCAATAAATGGATTTAGAACAGGGACTAACTGGTACAATGCTTCTGGTACGCAAGTTGAAGACCCTAAGGTAATTCGAGGTGCAACAGGAATAGCACCTTGGTTAACTACAGATGCATTAAAACAAACAACACCTAATCAAACGGCTTTTGAAGATTACAAGGCTCAAGTAAATTTTATGCCTAGAATTGCTTTCTCATTCCCAATTTCGGATGAAGCATCCTTCTTTGCACATTATGATGTTTTAACTAAACGACCAACATCTGGCTACCGTTTTGATCCTTATGAGTACCAGTTTATTCAATCGCGCTCCGATATTATTAACAATTCAAATTTAAAACCAGAAAGAACAGTTGATTATGAATTAGGTTTTCAACAAGTTCTTTCAAAAACATCCTCATTAAAAGTTTCTGCATTTTATAGAGAGCAAAGAAATAATGTTCAGCTTGTAAATGTTTTTGAAGCTTATCCAGCAACTTATAAAACATATGGTAATCGCGATTTTGGAACCGTAAAAGGTATGACATTATCTTACGATTTACGTCAAACTGGAAATATCCGTATGACTGCAAATTATACGCTGCAGTTTGCCGAAGGGACAGGTTCTGATGCTACCTCTGCAAATGCTTTAATTCAAGCGGGTCTTCCAAACTTAAGAAATATATTCCCATACTCTTTTGACCAACGTCATGCTTTTGCAATAACATTTGACTACCGTTATGGTGAGGGTGAAGATTACGATGGTCCAATGATTGGAAAAGTAAAATTATTTGAAAATATGGGATTAAACTTATTTACGAATATTAACTCAGGTTCGCCATATTCTAATCAAACATTTATTACAGATGCAGCTATTGGAAATTTAAATGCAGGTTTGAATGGAACATTAAACGGATCAAGACTTCCATGGGCTTATCGTTTAGATTTACAAGTTGATAAAACTATGAATATATCTTTTGGTAGAACGGAAGACAAAAAGAAAATGACTGCATTGAATATCTATATTCGTGTTACAAATCTATTTAATCAGTTTAATGTTTTAGGTGTTTACAGATCAACTGGAAACTGGAATGATGATGGTTATTTAGCAGCAGCAAATAGTCAAACTTCCATTCAGAATCAAATTGATGAACAGTCTTTCAGAGATTATTACGCTATGAAAATTTCAAATCCATTTAATGTTAGTTCTCCAAGAACTATCAAATTAGGAATTAAAATGGACTTTTAATAAAGAAAAAAATAAAATTATGAAAAAGCAATTTATTGCCACAGTTATTGGGTTTACATTTTTTGTTTCTAATGCCTTTGCATATTATGGGCCTAAGGACAAGGATTTTAAGCCATATGGTAAACCAAAGGGCGCAAACTGTAGCCCAGCGACAGCAAAACTATACATGCAATTTAATGATGTTAAGGCGTTAATTGAGCAGGGTGGAAGCATGTTCCAAAATAGAGCTGCAGGTATTGCACAATATGAAGTTCCAAAAGGTGGCAATGTACATGCAATTTTTGCAGGTGCTTTGTGGATGGGTGGAACGGATGTAAATGGGCAGTTAAAATTAGCTGCTTTGCGTTACCGTAATGGAAATGATTTTTGGCCAGGTCCATTAACAGTTACACCTGGTTCGGGAAATTACAATCCTTTAAATCCTGTTGGAGATGATGCAGTTCGAGATTTTGGAGAAGCAAATATAGATGCTGATCAATGTCTTGCTTACGATAAATTTTTCACTATTCGAAAAGCAGAGGTTATTCGTTTTAATATCTATTGGGAATGTAATAATGGTATCGTAACAGAAGGATGTGATAATATAATCCAACCTACTAATGATGAGTTAAATCGAATTTATGGATGGCCTGCTCATGGTGATGTATCTCGCGGACAAGATTATTTTTTAGCGCCTTTTTATGATAGAGACGGAAATGGTAATTATGATCCTGATTTAGGAGATCATCCTTGGTATGACGATATTCTAGGGAGAGATGATATTGAATGTGGAATTGATAGAAGAATTTCACTTTTTGGTGATGAAACACACTGGTGGGTTTTTAATGATAAAGGGAATATTCATAATGAAACTGGTGGTGATCCAATTGGAATGGAAATTCGTGCTCAAGCGTTTTCCTTTGCAACAAACGATGAAATAAATAGAATGACTTTTTATAATTATGAGTTAATAAATCGAGGTACACAGACTTTATACAATACATTCTTCTCTCAATTCTTAGATGCTGATGTAGGAAATTATGCTGATGACTATACCGGATGTGATGTATCAAGAGGTTTAGGATACATGTACAATGGTGACTTAAATGACCAAAGCGATGGTGGTAAATTAGGATATGGTATAAATCCACCAGCAATAGGTTGCGACTTTTTTGAAGGGCCTTACCAAGATGCTGATGGAGTTGATAATCCAGGTCCATATTATGATGCTGCAACTGATACAGAAGTCGTTCCATCAGTAATTGAGGCCTTAACAAATAATGGAATTGTATATAAAGGAATTGGTATTGGTTATTCAGATGGAATAATTGATAATGAAAGATTTGGAATGCGTCGATTTACTTACTTTACATCTACTACTGCTTATCCATATAATGATCCTGGACCTGCAGCAGAGTTTTATAACTTCATGAGAGGTAAGTGGGCTAACGGTTCTGACATGCTTTATGGTGGTTTAGGCTATGCAGGTTCTAGTGGTGCCAGTACTACATTATCTGATTACATGTTCCCAGGTGATTCTGACCCTTTAAGTTGGTCTACTGCTGGTACCGACATGACAGGTCTTTTTCCAAATGGTTGGGATGAAAGCGTGAATAATAATCCTGTTGGTGATAGAAGATTTGTTCAATCTGCAGGCCCTTTCATTTTAAAGCCAGGAGCAATAAATAATATTACAGTTGGAATTGTATATGGTAGAAGCTTAGACGGAGATCTATATGCATCTGTTGAAGCGATGAAAAGAGCAGATACAAAAGCACAGGCTTTGTTCGATGCATGCTTTAAAATTCTTTCTCCTCCGGATGCACCAAAACTTACAATTCAAGAACTGAATAACGAACTAATTTTACTCATAGATAATCCTTCATCTTCTAATAATTTTCAGGAGAAATATAAAGTTCTAGATGAGATTAACATTACAGATCCTACTGTAGATCGTTTTTATCGTTTTCAAGGTTATCAGATTTATCAACTTAAAAAAGAAGATGTTTCAGTAGCAGATATTTCTGACCCAACAAAAGCAAGATTGGTTGCTCAATGTGACATCAAGGATAATGTTTCTCGCTTAATTAATTTTCAATTTGACGAGTCTCTAGGTTTTAGCGTACCAGTTGAAAAAGTAAATGGTGCAAATGTTGGCATTAAGCATAGTTTCAAAATTACGGATGATGCATTTGCTATAGGTCAACGCACCTTAATTAATCATAAAACGTATTATTATATTGCTGTTGCTTATGCTTTCAATCAATTTAAAAAATACGATCCAAATGATCCTTTATTTTTAGATGGTCAAAAGATACCTTATATTTCCTCTCGTATTAACTATGATGGAACTGCGATCTCACCAACATCTGCGGTACCCCACAATCCAATGCCAGAAGCAGGTGGAACAGACCAATTAATTTCGTATGGTTCTTCACCACAGATCACAAGAATGGATGGTTATGGCAATGGTAATCGCAGTATAGATTTCACAAGCAGCACCTTGAACACAATTTTAAGTGATGGTTACATGGAAAATCCAACTTACGATTATGGTAAAGGTCCTATTAACATTAAAGTTGTAGATCCTTTGAATTTGGAACCAGGATATTTTGAATGCAAGTTCAACAAGTATACAGCACCGACTTCTGGAAATAGTGCAGATACTGCAAGTTGGACAATTTATCGCTATATCAATAAAGGCGATCCAAACCCTAAAGATTCTATTACCTCTGAGTCAGCAATTTCCAAAGACAATGAACAAATTATTCCTGGTTGGGGAATTTCAGTTCAGATATACCAGGAGAAATACTTTTTTCCAGCGGGCTCAAACAGCAATCAATACAAGACAACGGATATGATAGATGCCTCTATTTCATTTGTGGATTCTTCGAAGCGATGGTTAGCGGGTGTAACAGACAATGATGCGTTTTATCCAACTAATTGGATACGCTCGGGAGAATACCAGGATACAACCTCCACACCTTCTGTACCTGGTCAACAACCTATTCCAGACTATTTAGATGCTCCAAATTATTGGGATGAGTTAGCTGCTGATCCTTTGCAAAAGTATGAGTCGGTTTTAAATGGCACAATTGCACCTCATCGTTTGGTAGGCTATCAAGCCTCTTATATGCCTTTGGCATACGTTGGAACGTATAGTCCAACATTTAAAACAAATGCTTCTATTAGTTTTCTACCAAGTGTGAACATTGTCTTTACAAATGATAAGTCAAAATGGACAAGATGTCCTGTAATAGAACTATGTAGAAGTCAAACATTAAGTGTTGGTTCAGCCAAAGCAGGATACATGCGAAAAAGCCAAAGTGTTAACAAGGATGGCTCAGCAGACGGAAGTGGTACAGGAATGGGTTGGTTTCCAGGATATGCTGTAGACGTAGAATCAGGAGCACGATTGTACATGGCTTTTGGTGAGAACTCATTTTTAGGAGCAGAAAACGGAGCAGACATGCTTTGGAATCCTACGGATCGTTTGGTAAGTAATTCAGGAACACCTTTAATGGGTGGAGTCCATCCAATCTATATCTTTAGCTACAAGCAAAAGACAATAAATGGATTTTCAGGAGGTTTTGATTTCCCGGCGTATATTCCAAGTGAAGCAGAAGCTGCCGGCAATAATTTTCTACAAAACAAATGGATAGAAGTTGAGGCGAATTCTACATCTATCCCAATTAGACGTGAGTTGTATGGAAGTTTATCATGGGTTGCATATCCTATGCTTAGAGAAGATCAAACCTTACTTTCTACAGATGCAGAGATTAAATTACGGATTAACAAGGAGTACAAGAACTATGTTGGTTCAACAAACGACAACAACGGAAGACCAATGTATTCATGGTCGATGGATGAAATAGCAACAGTAACAGCATCGAGTGACCAATTGAAAGAAGCCTTGGATTTAATAAACATTGTTCCAAATCCATATTATGCATTTTCAGATTATGAGCGAACAAGACTTGATACGCGGGTAAAGATTACGAATTTACCGGAAAAATGTACCATTAGGATTTATTCTTCAAATGGAAAATTGATACGTTCTTTCAAAAAGGACAGTCCAATTACCTCGCAAGACTGGAACTTGACCAACCATCAAAATATTCCAGTAGCATCAGGTGTATATTTAATTCATGTGGAGGTGCCAGAAGTTGGCGCGCGTGTTTTAAAAGCATTCATTGCAATGCGCTTAGTTGATTTACAGAATATGTAAGTGCCTTTTTTCGCTATTTGTTTAGTGAATTTAATGTAAATTTGTCTAAAATTATTGCATATGAAATTCTTGTTTTACAGTTTGTGCTTCTTTCTTTCTCTAAAATCTTTTTCCCAAAGTTATTCTTTACCAGCTCTTAAATATGCATATAATGCTTATGAGCCTTGGATTGACGCGCAAACTATGGAGATTCATCATGCAAAACATCATCAAGCATATATTACCAATTTAAATAAAGCACTTGCAGGAACAAAAATGGAGGCACTTTCTATGAATGATTTATTGATGTATGCAAGTTTCAGATCTGATATTGTGAGAAATAATTCAGGGGGACATTTTAACCACTCCTTATTTTGGGATATTTTAGCCCCAATAGCATCGCAAAGTCTTATCAGTTCTGAATTAGCTGAAGCAATTAATTTGCAATTTAAATCCATGGATAGTTTACGAATAAAAATTAATCAAGGAGCAACAACTCGCTTTGGCTCAGGTTGGGTTTGGCTGAGTGTAACGCCAGATAAAAAACTCATGGTTTCTTCAACAGCGAATCAAGATAACCCTATTATGGATATTACAAAAGAACGTGGAATCCCCATATTTTGTATTGATGTATGGGAACACGCATATTACCTTAAATACCAAAATAAACGCGGTGATTACCTCGGGGCTATTTGGAATTTAGTTGACTGGGGTATTGTCTCACAAAAATATGCTGCGGCTTTGAACGACCCGTTATTAGTAGAAATTGAAAAAGATAATTGGATGGAATTAAAAGAATTTCATAAGGTCATGGCTCAAACCTTTCACCCTGCTGAAACAGATAACCTTGAACCTTTGAAGAAAAGAAGTGCAGAGTTGATGGCAAAAAGTAGTTTACTAGCGGCATCAGTTTCCCCAAAATCCTTGGATAAACCCGCAATTAAAATAGCATTAAAGCAACTTGAAAAGCAATGTATTGAAATCAATAAATTGAATAATAAAAAAGCAAGCAATGCTATTTTAAAAAAGAAAATTACTGCTGCACACGATACATTTCATGTAGTTCAGGGACTTTGTCATGATTAACAGTTTGTTAATAAGGCGATAAAGTCTATTCAATTTCCTATCTTTGCGCAAATATTCAACCGTGCGCTTCGAATTAACCAAAGATTTTCTTGAAATTCTTCGTCAAAAAATAGCGGAGCAGGAGACGCTTTGGATTAAAGAGAATGTACTTGCTCTGCATTTTGCAGATGTCGCTGAGATTTTGGATAAATTAAGCAATGAAGAGGCAAAATTTATTTATTTTCTAGTAGACGAAGATACACAAGCAGATATTTTAATGGAATTAGATGAGGAGGTTAGGGATCGATTCCTTTCTTCTCTTTCAATTAAAGAAATTGCTGATCAATTAGAAAACTTAGATTCCAACGATGCTGCAGATATTTTAGGGGAGCTTTCCGAAGATAAAATTCAGGAGGTTATCTCACAAATGGATGACGATGAGGCAGCAGAAGATATTGTTGATTTATTAAATTATGATGAGGATACTGCTGGTGGATTAATGCAGAAAGAATTTTTGCAGGCACACATAGATTGGCCTGTTAATCGAACGATTGTTGAATTGAGAAAACAGGCAGAAGATGTAGAAAAAGTGTACAATATTTTTGTTGTAGACGATTCAAACCGCTTACTTGGTGTTTTGTCGCTTAAGCGTCTTCTTTTTTCAAATGTAAAAACAAAAATTGCTGATTTATATCAGTCCAAAAACATCATTTCTGTTAATACCTCAGATTCTGCAGAAGAAGTTGCGGCTGTTATGGAGAAATACGACTTAGTTTCTGTTCCTGTAGTTGATTATCAAAATAAATTAGTTGGAAGAATCACACTTGATGACATTGTAGACTACATAAAGGAAGAAGCGGATAAAGATTTCCAATTAGCAACAGGTATTACTGAGCCAATTGAGCGTGATGCAAGTATCTGGAGAGTTGCTCGGGCAAGATTACCGTGGCTAATAATTGGTTTGTTGGGAGGGACTTTAGGAGCTAAAGTAATTTCTGGCTTTGAGGGAAGTATAACACAAATTCCAGCGCTTGCTTTTTTTATACCATTGATTACTGCCATGGGAGGAAATGTTGGCGTTCAATCTTCGGCAATTGTTGTTCAATCATTAGCACGCGGTACAAAAGATTTCGGAAATATTTTTCATAAACTTTTACGCGAAGCTGCAGTGGGTTTGTTTAATGGCGTGTTGTTGGCGAGCATCATTTTTGTAATAGCGTATTTCTTTGGTAATGCCCAACTTGGATTTGTAGTAAGTATCTCTTTATTTACTGTAATTATTTTTGCGGCAGTTATTGGAACCCTGATTCCTTTGGTA
>RFPM01000047.1 GCA_009926125.1 Flavobacteriales bacterium
AAAGTTGTGTTTTATCAAAATATCCATTGATTTTTTCCAGTCTATTGTTTCATCAAAAGCACGATGAAATGTTAAAACCAAATCGCCACTAATTGCATTTATTTGCTTTAAAACATCTTGGTCGATTTCAAAATTATTTTTTAGAACGCCAACTACAACTCCATGAACGCCAAGTTTCTTACAGGAGATAATATCCTTAAAAATAATTTTTAGTTCTTCTTTAGAATAACAAAATCCTCCCGCTCTTGGGCGAATTAACACATGTGTTTCTAGCCCTAAATCCATTGCATATTCAATCATGCCAAATGATGGTGTAAGTCCTCCTTGTTCAAGGTTTTGACAAAGTTCAATTCGATCTAATCCCTTTTCTTTTGCTAATAAAACTGCCTCTTGGGTGGCTGCGCACAATTCAATCTTTACCATTTAAAATAATTTATTCAAAATTCGTGAATTTTCTCTTACAAATGACTTTTCCGTATATTTGTCTCTGATTTCAAAAATATGACTGAAAGCACAACTATTAGTGAAAATACAGCAATTGACTTTAATACATTTAAGGATCAAATCTTAGCTGATTATCGCTTGGCTTGTGAATCTCGAGAAACATCACTTCTAGGAAGAAAAGAAGTTCTTACTGGTAAAGCAAAATTTGGAATTTTTGGAGATGGAAAAGAACTAGCTCAAATTGCACTTGCTAAACAATTCCAAAATGGCGATTTTCGTTCTGGATATTACCGTGATCAAACAATCATGATGGCAATTGAGGAATTAACAATTGAACAATATTTTGCAAGTTTATATGCACATACTGATTTAGAATTCGAACCTCAATCTGCAGGCCGGCAAATGGGCGGTCATTTTTCTACACGTAATCTCGATGAAAATGGTGAGTGGCAAAATTTAATGTCAAAAAAAAATAGCGCTGCAGATATTTCTCCAACAGCAGGTCAAATGCCCCGATTACTTGGTTTAGCATTGGCATCAAAAATGTATCGTAACAATTCACAATTACGGGATTTATCGGAATTTAAAAATTTTAGTAATGAAGGAAATGAAGTAGCATTTGGAACAATAGGCGATGCCTCTACCTCAGAAGGGCCTTTTTGGGAAACAATTAACGCAGCAGGCGTTCTTCAAGTTCCAATGGTTATGTCAATTTGGGACGACGGATTTGGAATTTCCGTACCTAGAGAATTTCAAACTACAAAAGGAAGTATTTCAGAAGCTTTAGCAGGAATGCAGCGTACAAAAGAAAAAACTGGTTACGAAATTTTCGTTACAAAAGGTTGGGATTATGCAGATCTTTGTGAAACCTATGAAAAAGCTGTTAACTTAGCGCGTACTGAGCATGTTCCAGTTTTAGTTCATGTAATGGAGGTAAATCAACCTCAAGGTCATTCCACTTCAGGTTCACACGAACGTTATAAATCTGAAGAACGCTTAAAATGGGAGACTGATTTTGATTGTATTCAGAAATTTAAAGAATGGATATTAGCTTTTAATGTAAATGGCTTAGCCCTCGCAAGTTTAGAAGATTTAGAAAAAATTCAGAGCGAAGCAAAGGAAAAGGTTCGACTTGCAAAAAATACCGCATGGAAATCTTTTAATGATTCTATTAAAAAAGATTATTCAGCACTAATTACTATCTTGAGATCTTTAGCAGATGAGAGTCCAAATGGCGTATTTATTACCAAAGACATTGAAGGACTTGAAAAAAAAATTGAACCAATTCGCAAAGATATTGTAAGCTTAGCTAGAAAAGTATTACGCATGGTAAGAGCGGAGAATTCTCCTTCAAAAATAAGATTATCAGAGTGGATTAGCGGAAATATTAAAGAAAATTTTGATCGTTATAGCTCACATCTTCATTCTGAATCAGCAAAATCAGCATTAAAAATCGAAGCTATTCCTCCTGAATACGATCAAGAAATTGCCATGGAAGACGGCAGAATTATTCTTCGAGACAATTACAGAAAATTATTAGAAAAGTTTCCTGAATTATTAGTTTTTGGAGAAGATGCTGGAAAAATTGGTGGTGTTAATCAAACCTTGGAAGGACTTCAAGATCAATTTGGTGATTTGCGGGTTTTTGACACGGGCATTCGTGAATGTACGATTATCGGTCAGGGAATTGGTTTAGCGATGCGAGGTTTGCGCCCAATCGCAGAAATTCAATACTTGGATTATCTTTTGTATGCAATTCAAATTTTATCAGATGATCTTGCAACACTTCAATATCGCACAAAAGGCGGTCAAAAAGCACCTTTAATAATTAGTACCCGAGGACATCGCTTGGAAGGAATTTGGCACAGCGGTTCTCCTATGGGAATGATTGTAAATTCATTGCGTGGTATTCATATTTGTGTGCCTCGAAATATGACAAAAGCTGCAGGATTTTACAATACTTTGATGCAAGCAGATGAACCTGCGCTGGTTATAGAACCTTTGAATGGCTACAGAACGAAAGAGCGCTTACCGATTAATATTGGTGAGTTCAGAGAGCCCTTAGGAATTCCTGAAATCACACAAAATGGCACAGATTTAACGATCGTTTCTTATGGCTCTACCTTTAATTTATGTGAAGTTGCAGGAAAAATGTTAGAAGAAATGGGTATTTCTGTCGAATTAATCGATGTGCAGACACTTTTACCCTTTGACATTCATCATGTTATTGCTAAATCATTGGAGAAAACAAATCGTTTATTAATTGTTGATGAAGATGTTAGCAGTGGAGCTACTGCTTTTATGTTAGATAAAATTCTTGTTGAACAAAAAGCATATAATTTCTTAGACTCAGCACCAGAAACATTAAGTGCTAAAGATCACCGACCAGCATACGGATCAGATGGGGATTATTTCTCAAAACCGAGTATCGATGACATTGTTGAGAAAGCATACGGAATTTTAACAGAGGAAAATCCGATTAAATTCCCGAAATTATTTTAATCCGATTATTTGATTGTTAAATCATAGGGCAATCTCATTTGAATTCCAGACATTCCTTCAATTTTCTTCAACTTTTCGTAATATTCCATAAATTCTTTGGGCAGAGTATTTGATTTTATACGGACATCATTTTCTGTTTCTTCTTCAATTAATTCAATGAGTTGTGAAAATGAATCATCTTCCTTAAGTGGGTAATATATAACTTTAGGATTTTTTAATTTAGCATTATTTGTTGCAAAAGCGATAGCATCAGGCAAGCCCCCCAATTGATCCACTAAACCGATTCGCAAAGCATCTCGCCCTGTCCAAACTCGACCTCGAGCTCTAACGTTTACCTCGTCTTTTGTCATCTTGCGACCATCTGCAACACGCTTTAAAAATTGATCGTAAATCTGATCCACCTCAGCTTGTGTAATGGCCAATTCTTCAGGGCTTAATTTACGATTAGTGGAAATTACAGAATGTTTGTTTGTACTAACTTGGTCGAATGTAATGCCCAATTTGTTTTGAAGCATCTTTCCAGTATAAGGAATCATTCCAAAGACACCAATTGACCCTGTAATTGTTGTTGATTCAGCAAAAATCTTATAAGCTGGACTTGCAATGTAATAACCTCCAGAAGCTGCAACATCTCCCATAGAAACGATTACTTTTTTTACTTTATTTGTTAACGCAACCTCTCGCCAAATTTCTTCGCTTGCCAAAGCGCTTCCTCCAGGACTATTTATACGAAAAACAACAGTTTTAATTGATTTTTCATTTCTTACCTTTTTAAAAAGTTTACAGATTTCAAAAGAACTCAAGCCATCTCCGTCAGTAGAAACCTCACCTTCTGCTAAAATGACTGCAATAGAAGGATCTTGATTCTTTACGATATCCTGTTCATCGGAAAATGTTCTTTTTGCATATTTCTCAAAATTCTGAAATTCTAGCTT
Organism: Flavobacteriales bacterium; assembly: GCA_009926125.1. Classification (GTDB taxonomy): domain Bacteria; phylum Bacteroidota; class Bacteroidia; order Flavobacteriales_D; family Crocinitomicaceae; genus UBA952. The sequence continues at coordinate 3,882 of RFPM01000047.1, forward strand.
ATCTTCTGACTTTTCAGAAACTTTTTTCATTAAATATTCCATCATTTCATCTCGGTATTTCACACCGTCTAAAAGTCCAAAAGAAACAGCATCCTCAGCGCGAGTAATTTTTAACTCATCGGCAATAAGATTTAACTCTTCCGTTTTTATGTTCCGGTCAAGCGCAATGTCGTTGCACATATCTTCCCAAATAGATGTGATATAGTGCTGAACTTGCACACGACTAGAATCACTCATATTTGTTCTAAAAAATGGTTCAACGGCACTTTTAAAATCATTATTTTTTCCACGAATAATTTCCACTTCTAAATCTAATTTATCCAACATCCCTTTGTAATACATCATTTCACCACCCAATCCAGTTAATTGAAAAGCAGAAGTTGGAAATCCAAACGCTTCTTTTGCTGCAGAGCTTATGTAATATGCTTTTTGTGAAATATACTCTCCTGAGTTATAAGCAACAACAAACTTTCCGCTTTTCTGAAAATCTTTTAGTGCATTTCTTATCTCACGTGCTGTTGCCATACCACAATCTACATCCGAAACATCAATAAAAAGTCCTTTAATCATTTTATCTTCTTTCGCTTTTGATAAGCCATATAAAATATCAGGAAGTCCAATACTTTTAGAAATTGTAAATGTTGTAGGATCAAGTTCAGTATCAGCTTTTTCTAAAATACTGCCCTTTAATTGCATATGCAGGATTGTTTTTTCTTTAAGTGCTAGAGGTTCCGGTCCAAAATCACTAAAAGCACCAATAATCCCTCCTAAAATCAAAAAGAAAAATACAAGGCCTGCAATACTTGCAATCATAATTGCTACTAAACTTGGCCAAAAAACTTTGCCAAATGACACTTTTGATTCAGTTGATTCAGTCATAATAATTTTTATTTGTTTAAAGTTAGTTTAATATCTGATTTAAAATTCCCTTAATAACAGGATTTAATTTTAATGTGAATCGGATTTTATTTTGATAGTTAGTAAATATATCTGTACCCATATTCAAGCTTTGCACAAAAGGAAACGAAATACTTAAAATACCTGAAAGCCTTACTCTAATACCTGCATTATACATAGAATGAACAGTAGCTCCATCGTAAAATGCACCAAAATCAGCAAAAACTCCAATAATTTTTGGAATTTTTGGAATTTGAGTAAACAGATTAGTTGAAGCCATCCAAAAAGAAGAGCTTCCAAAATCAGAAGTGCTAGAGAAATTACCAAAATTACTCATTCGTTGCTGCGACCATATTCCTGAAGTTTCATAGCGACCTAAGTTATACTCCTCCATAAATAAATCTTGATTTCCCCGAGCGCCACTCATTGACATACGGTAATTATTCCCTACACCGGTTGAATTATTATATAAAAATATATTTCCAAAATTTGCTCGTAATTCTAACCATCTCTCTGATTTATTTTTAAGAAAACGGTATTTGTAAATACTTGATGCTAATAATCTTGCAACATTATCAGAATTAGATTTCGTTTGCATGTATTCACCTCTTAACTTAAAATTAAAAATATGATCTGGCAGATTTACATTATAAATATATTCTCCAAAAGCACCAATTTGCTCAGTTAAAATAGCTTCTTGGTTTAAACGCGAAAAGATGGTTTGAATAAGAATAGAGTGACTTATTGGTTTTGCATTTCCACGCTCTCCTAATTTTAAAGACCAATAAGGTGCGATTGTCAAAAACGAACCAGTTGAATCATCTGAGCCAAAGTTTTTTAGAGAAAGTCCGATTCTTGAAATTCTAACATTCTGTTTTGGAAGAAAAGTATAACTAAACTCGCTCATTCCAGCAATATTTTTTCTTCCGAAAGAAAATTGCGGAGCAACAAAATATTGGAAAGGTTTAAAAGGAATACCCATATTATGGAATGCAGCGCCAATAAGTAAACCATCGTATAAATTTCCGCCAATTGTAGGTGACCAGAAAACATTTGTCCTTTTTGTTTCATTATCACCGATTAAAAACTCAAATTTCATGGGCTCTATTTTTGGAAAAAGAAACTTTTTAGTCCAAGTATTATTTCCACGGTTAATCTCGGGAATATTCTTCGAATCATCGATTACCAATCGTGTAAATTGAGAGCGATTAGACTTAATTTTAATTTCTTCCACCCCCGGTTCCACCCAAACAGTTTCAATTAAAATTGAATCTTTGAATACATTTAACGTTATGGGGCCATTTACCTGCCCAACATTTTTTACTTTAACTAAGGAACCAGCTTTCATTAAACGAACGCTCTTTATTTTATAATCGATATGGTTTGTTGTTTGAATTAAATCATCGAACAACCATGATAAATTTTTACCCGAGCTTGCTTCCATTGTTTTGCGCATATCTTCGGGTTGAGGATGTTTAAATTTCCAAGTTTCAAAATAATCATGCATAACCTTGTTAAACAATTCTTCCCCAAGGTAATCTTTCAGGTATAAGAATACCAATCCTGTTTTTTGATACATTATTAAGCCATAATTAGTTGGTGTAAAATCTTCCGAATGTGTTTCAATAGGTTGATCAGCACCAAAGCCGGAAATTGTACGATAAGAAACATCTCCCATGTCGTGGTGATCTAAATCATTAAAATGTAAGCGCCCATTTAAAATCATATCGGAGAATGATGTATTTTTAGGATATTTCGTTTGCATATAGCGCATTTCGTTTAAGGTATTCATTCCTTCGTCCATCCAACCATGCACCCGCTCGTTTGTTCCTAAAATGCCATAAAACCAATTGTGTCCAACTTCGTGCACAATGACAATCTCCAACTCTTCTTTTGAACTAGCATTTCCGATTACAGTAACATTTGGATATTCCATTCCTCCTCCAGCACTAATTGTTCCATCAACAGCTGTAACTTGATTGTAGGGGTAATCTCCATTCCACAATGAATAATAAAAAGTTCCGTCATTGATATATTCTATAGTATGTTGCCAATAAATTGCATTATGAGGAACAAACATTGCCCAAGAAGTTACTTTTCGTTTTCCCTGCGGCAATTCTACTTCACCTTTCAAAACAGCGTAACGTTTATCTGCAAACCAAGCAAAATCATGCACTTTTTCCTGCGTATAACGAATCGTTTTCCACTCGCTATCTGAGTTTGGAAAAGGGGTTTTTCCATTTCTACCTTGTTTTTGAGATAAATAATCGGGAAGTCTTTTTAATGATTCATTTGCCTTTTCGTTAAGAAAAATTTTCTCGCTCTCGGTTTGTAAATCTCCTGTTGCACCAACAACATAATTTTTGGGTAGTGTAATACTTACATCAAAGGATCCAAATTCCGAATAAAATTCTCCTTGATTCAAATAAGGCATTTGATTCCATCCATTTTTGTCATAAACAGCTGGTTTTGGATACCATTGTGTGATTTGATAGGATTGCCCGACATGTCCCAATCTAGATATTTCACCAGACGGAATTTTAACTTTAAAAGGTGTGGAAATTCGAATTCGATCACCAGATTTGAGGGGATTTTGGAGCTGTAAAATACAGATATCACTATTCTTAGCATCATATTCCCATTTTAAACGAATACCATTTGACTGAAAATCCAATGAATCGATACCACCTTTTAAACTGTCATTACCAAAACGCAAGATGTTATTCCCGCTTTTATATTGTTGTCTTGCCAAAGCTGTATTTCCATTTCTGTATGCATTTGGCCATAAATGAATATATATTTTATCCAAAGAATTTGGAGAGTTATTTACATATTCAAAAACCTCAAAAGCTGAAATCTCATGTTTTTTGTCATCCAAACGAGCTACAATTGTATAGTTAACTTCTTGTTGCCAATATGATTGAGCTGTTCCTATCGACACAAAAGAAAAAACAAATATAAATTTAAGGACTTGCTTCATACTTTAATTTTTGAGATTATTCAAAATTAAAAAATTTAACTAATGGAAAATTGTCAATAGTTGCTATTTATAAAAACAATAAAAAAAGCCTTGCAATTATTACAAGACTTTAAGCGGAGAATGTAGGATTCGAACCTACGGTACCTCTCGGTACAACAGTTTTCAAGACTGCCGCAATCGACCACTCTGCCAATTCTCCGTGCACAAAAATAGTAATACTTTAGATATTTTTCAATTTAAAACTCTAAAAAAATATTTTACACTATATTTTTTGATTTCAACACTAAGACCAATAATTAATAACTTTACAAAAAAATAATAGATTGAAATGAGATATTTTTTGCTAGCATTATTACTTTCTTTATTTATCATATCTGGATTTTCTCAAAATAAAGGTTCCTTTTCAGGTGAGTTAACATATGAAATTGAACGAGTTGATAAGAAAGACACCGTTCGTTCTTTTATGATTATTTATGCAAAAGATTCCTTGCTGAGAGTTGTAAATTTTAATTCTATTACAGGAAAACAAGAACTTATAAAACATTTAAGATTAAATAGATCTTATTTACTAGTTGAATCGGACCAACAAAATTTTGCGGTCCGAACAAATGAGCATTTAATTATAGATACTCTTGAAAACTATTCATTTAAAAAACAAAAGGGCACGAGAAAGATTGCTGAAATAAAGGTTAAAAAACTAAGAGTCAAGCACAAAGAAATCTCAGAAGATTTAACCTTCTACTACACAAAAAGTATCTCTTCAAAATATGCAAATATTTATAAAAATCTACCGGGACTTCCACTATTGTTTTATGTGCCAACAGCAGATGGGTTATTAAAATACACACTTAAGGAACTGAAAAATAATAATCCTCCATTAGACTTGTTTATGATTCCACAAGGTTATGAAATTATAAGTTTTGAAGAGTTTACAAATAAGTTCTTAAATCCAAGTGAGCAAGAAAACAAAAAGTAAGGTAGAAACAGACAATTTAAAAACCTCTGCTAACAATAAATTGTTTATACTTCATCGGTAATTGAGCTACTCTTGTTACTTATACTCATATCTTCGTTAAATATACTTTATTCTGCATGGAAGAGAACCATTTTATACCAAACACTCCTGATAAACTAGTTGAAAAGCCATCTAAATCAGGAAAAGAAAATAAATCTAGAGATGGAAATGTTGAAGCTGAAGAAAAGTCAACCAAAAAAACAGCTGAAAAAAGAATAATTGATTGGTCAAAATTTAAAATTATTCTTGGTTCAACTTTTACGCTCTTGTCACTTTATCTTTTTTTAGCTTGTGTTTCTTACTTATTTACTTGGACAGTCGATCAAGATAAAGTCTTAAATCGATCGTTATTTGAATTACTTTTTAATTCTTCTCAAGAACCAGTTGAAAATTGGTTAGGAAAATTTGGCGCTTGGTCATCACACCTCTTAATCTATCGACTCTTTGGAATTTCTTCTTTTATTCTTTGTTTCCTGCTTTTTATTTCA
>RFPM01000048.1 GCA_009926125.1 Flavobacteriales bacterium
TTTCTTACTACTATTTTAATTTGAATTAAAATTAACTGTGAATTATTATCAAATGAAATTCACAGAAATCGCAACTTTAATTTTCTTGTATTCTTTGTTTAAAAGAGCCATATTGTATGGTAATAATAAAGAATTCTAAATTAACGTTGAATTTCTCAAAAGTGTTCTCTCTAATTAAATTAATAATTCAATAGATGGAACAACAAGCTATCCTTAACAATTAATGCGGAACTGCTGAGGAATTATCTAATGATGATCAAGTTAGAAAAGTATATTTAGGACAAAAATTTGTTCTAAGGAAATAAATCAACGAATTAAATTTACGTGACCTGTAACTTCAATTTTCTTCTGTTCCTGTTCACAAGAGCGATATTGTAGATCATAAGCGTAGATTCCGTCTTGACATAGAATTTCTCCAAAGTGTCCGTCCCATCCAATTGAATAATCATTCGATTGGAAAACAAGCTCTCCCCAACGATTGAAAATTCTTAACTGCCATTCAAAAATCTCAAAGTCTGTTATTGGCCTAAATAGTGTATTGTGCTCGTCCTCGTCTGGCGTGAAAGTATTTGGAATATATAAAGAGGTGGGCTCAATTATTACTGTGAGAATCATCGTGTCTTTACAGCCGTATTGGTTTGTAACAATTTGAATGGGATAGTCTGAACCTGTATTAGTATAATTGTGAGAAAAATTTGCAGCGCTTGAAGTAAATCCATTATTATCAAAATTATAATAATAAGAACTAGCACCTTGAGATAAATCGGTAAAAGTGATCAATGCGTCACATATATCTGTTTGCTCTGGTGATACGGAAAAACCAGCTACTGGCCTGGGGTAAACGTTAATAATGTCCTGCTGAAGCATATAAAGTGTATCAATACAACCCGCTAACGTAATCATTGTCAATCCAACACTGTAATTTCCAACAGTCGTGTACAAATGTCCGGGATTAAGATCAGTCGAAGTGCCTCCGTCTCCAAAATCCCAAGTATATAAAACTGGAGAATCTGCTTGACTTAAGTTAATAAATTGAGCAATCGAAGGAGCACAAAGCAAACTATTTATATAAGCAAAATTTATTTCTGGTGAGCCATATACAAAGACATTTGAATAAACAGTATCGATACAATCTTCAAAAGCTCCAATAAGCATTACATCTTGATTACCCGGAACAAGAAATTGAACCCCAAAAACATCAATAGTATTTGCTGAATTTGGTAGTGAATTTGGACCAAAATTCCATGAATATTGTGTAGATGGTGGCCCTGAAACAATTGCATCAAAATCAAATAATTCTAATAAGCCACATAAGGAATCCGAATGCACAAAAGACATCACAATGGATTCGTTTAAATTAATAGTTAAGGTAGCTGTATTTGTACAACCTGGAATATTGCTAGTTACTAATTGAACAGTATAATTCCCTGCCTGCGGAAAGGTAAAGGATGGTTGCGAAAGTGTACTTTGGTCTAATGTCGTTCCTGCAACACCAAAATCCCAATTATATGAAAGAGTATTGCTTGCATTACTTTGAAATTGAACCGTTAAGCCAGAACATTCAATCTCAGGGGGTAAAATAATAGATCCAATAGGAGTATCAACGATAAAAATTGAATCCACAAAACTACTTTGGCAAGCTCCATTATTCCCATTTAATAAAACAGCATGGTAACCAGGAGTTGAAAAATTTACATTTTGAACATTTATACTTGTTGGATTTTGAATCGATGCAGAAGCATCAAAACTCCAAGAATAAGTTGCATTTGGATGCGATGTTTGACCACTGAAATCAACAGCATTATTTGTAATGCATATAGAATCCATGGCTGTCCAAGATACAACAAAAGGAATATCGACAATAATATCCATATAAGCTGTATCTGTGCAAGGCATTCCGGGGTTAACAATTAAGCGTGTTGTATAGTTTCCTGGTCCAGGGAAGGTATACGATGGAGAAAACAAGGAACTTACATCAGAGTTTGACGCTAAATTTCCGAAATCCCAAGCATATGTGGAACCCCCATAAGAGTTGTTAACGAAATTTACATTTAAACCTTGGCAATAAGAAACAAAAGTTGGAAGCTGTTCTTGCGTTGGTAAAAGAGCTTGTAATGTAATGTTGCAGTTAAATACGCGGAATAAAAAATCTCTTACTGTTTCTCCTATCAATACCCCATTTCTATATTCCTGCACTCTTACTCCTACGACAAACAGTCCAACCATACTTGGTGTTACATTTAAAATTCCTGTGCTAGCATTAATTGATGACGTGGAACCTGCACCCATTGGATTCAATGCCGAATAGGTGGCATCCCATTGAACAGGAATATAAGGAGGGGGCGGAGCTTGATTTGGCATAGGATTTACAGAATTTGCTCCTGCAAATGGTGTTACTAATGAATAAACTAGTTGATCACCATCAGGATCTGTTGCAACATGGTTAAAAGTCAACTGTTCGGTATTGCACAATAAAATTGGAGGATAATTTGTAAATCTTGGACTACTATTAACAGTAAAACCAGTTTCAGATCCCGGAACATGCGTAGTAAGTGTAATTCCTGTATCATCAGGGTTAATTAAATTTGTAATATTTGGCCCCCTGCAACATCGTTGATAGGAAACATTATATCCACCTACTACTGGTGGTAGAGTAACTACAATAGTATATATTGCGCGTTCAACACATATATTTGAAGGTGGAGTAGCACAAGGGTTATTGAATGTGTTTGGAAGAATTATACTTCCTGGAAAAGGAACGTCTAAATTTTGAAATACAGCGCCATTTGCAAGAAAAATTGTAAGAACAAGTGGATCGTCATAAGCTGCTCCTGTTGAGTTACAGTCGCGGTATAGTGTGATAAAAAACCGATATTGGTTATTACCTAAATAATTATAATAAATATCTCCCCCAATAATATGAGAGGCCTTGGCTTGAAAGCTTATAAATAATAGGAAAATAACAAATAATCTTTTCATTGAAATAATTAACGTAAAATTAAGCTAAACGTTGGGTCTTTTTAATAGAAATAGTATTAATAAATAGTATTTTTATAAGTGAACCCAAAAAATTCTACAATTTTCTGACCATTTACGATTTTTCCGCTTCCTTCAGAAATGAATTTAATTTTTTTTGAAAATAGTTTATCTGCAGCATTTTCATAAAAGTCTTTTCTTGTTGGATGTTCAGGATAACAAATATTAAATAGTTCATTTCGAATATTTTTACTTAATATTTTTGTTATGACAGACACAACATCTTGTTGATGAACTAAATTAACAGGTGCCAATCCATTTGCTATTTTTTCTTTCTTTAAAAAAGAGAGTACTGGGTGTCGACCATTACCTAACAATCCCGCCAAGCGTAAAATAGTAGTATTTATTGACTTATTGTTGCACAAATACTGTTCTGCAAAAATTAAAGCGTGATTTTCCTTACATGGACTATTCTCGTTTACTATTTCGCTTGTGTCTTCATAAACACTTATCGAACTGACAAAAATAACATGTGTATTTTCCTTAAAACAATCTGCAATTGACCGGATTGTGGCAGCATAATTTTTAAAATTAGAGGGAGGCAACATTAAAATTGCGCTATCTACAGTTTTACATTTCTCTTTGATACTATCCGCAGAAAAATTATCAAAATCTAGGCTTACAAAAAAAGGATTTAATCCATCTTCCTCAAAACCCTTCAATTTCTCGGGAGAATGAGTTGCAACTTGCACATAACACCCCTGGGTTTTTAATTCTTTAGCCACAGGGAATCCCAAGTAACCACAGCCAAATAATAAGACATTCTTATTCATAAATTTAATAAACGTAAATAAAACTAAAGTGTTTTGGAAATTTTGTTGCCGAAGTATTAAACTTCTAGAAAATCAATTTTATATAAAACGGGTCGGCTTGGGCTAGCATCATTTTCAAAAGGTGCCATTTGCATTTCTAAAAGATATTTACCGTCTTGGATTTTATTTTCAACGAAAATTAATTCAGTAATTGTTCGCTCTAAATTTGGCTTGTTTGGAACATTCCAAAAAGCATGATGAAAAGCAAGTTCGCCTTTGTCCTCCTCGCGATCAACTGAAGGCAAATCTACTAATAGATGTTTTACTTCAAGTTTTTGGAGCAGTTCAATTATCGAAATATCCAAATAGGGAGGATTTGTACTGGAATAATTCTTTTCACATTTATCTATTTCATTAGGCAATGTTCTAATTAATAGTGCCTCAGAAAATTCTTTATCTATGTCTTTATTGAATTGCTCTGCAGTAATTATTCTATCTCCATTTGCCAATGTTTTAGGTGTTATTGTGATTAATGTCGCTTTAAAAAAATACTTTTTTAATGTCTGATTTACGGAAAAGACTTCTTCTGTAATGTGTCCACAACATTCTGTGTGCGTTCCATGACCATGAGGATTGAAAAAAACATCACGAAAATTAACATTCCCACCTTCAGCAACGCTTCCTAAAAATCCATTTTCCCGAACGGGGACAAATCTTGGTTGATCAACATACCAAGCACGCACATTTTTAACGCTTGCAGTTAAACCCATCGATAAATCTAATGGCTTGTCGGTATCGATGAATTGCGTTGAATCAAGAAATAATCTCATAATCCAAAAATAAGAATTTCTATCGTGCTATTCATATTTCGTTGTTGAAATAGTTTTTCAAAAATCCGCTTGTCCTTCATCAATCTAATTTATCTTTGCAGTATGGAACAAAATCAAGATAGGCTAAAAGATATTATTTCTCATTCCAAAGAATATGGATTTGTATTTCCCTCATCAGAGATTTACGATGGCTTAGCAGCAACGTATGATTACGGTCAACTTGGAGCAGAATTAAAAAACAACATAAAAACATATTGGTGGAAAGCAATGGTGCAAATGCATGAAAATATTGTTGGGCTTGATGCAGCAATTTTTATGCACCCTACTATTTGGAAAGCTTCTGGTCATGTTGATGCATTTAATGATCCCTTGATTGACAATAAAGATTCAAAAAAACGCTATCGTGCGGATGTTTTACTCGAGGAGCATATTGAGAAAATCCGACAAAAAATCGATAAGGAAATCGCAAAAGGAGTAGCACGATTTGGCGATGACTTTGACCAAGAGCAGTTTAGAAAAACAAATCCAAATGTTCTTAGAAATCAAGAAAAAATTGATGGAATCGAAATAAAGATGAAGGGAGCATTGGAAAATAATGATCTTGATGCTGTTCGTGATTTAATCGTAGAATTAGAGATTGTTTGCTCCGTTTCGGGCTCTAAAAATTGGACGGATGTTAAGCAATTCAATTTGATGTTCTCTACTGAAATGGGATCAGTTGCTGGGGATGCTTCTACCATTTATTTGCGTCCTGAAACAGCTCAAGGTATTTTTGTTAATTTCTTAAATGTTCAAAAATCTGGGAGGATGAAAATCCCTTTTGGAATTGCCCAAATCGGAAAAGCTTTTAGAAATGAAATCATTGCACGACAATTTATTTTTAGAATGCGTGAGTTTGAGCAAATGGAAATGCAATTTTTTGTGCGACCTGGAGAAGAAATGAAGTGGTATGCATACTGGAAGGATTTACGAATAAAATGGCACAAAAATCTTGGCCTTGGCGATAATCTTTACCGTTTTCACGACCACCTAAAGTTAGCACACTACGCAAATGCCGCATCCGATATCGAATATAATTTTCCGATGGGATTTAAAGAATTAGAGGGGATTCATTCTAGAACAGACTTTGATTTAAAACAACACGAGTTGCATTCTGGAAAAAAACTTCAGTTTTTTGATCCTGAAATGAATGAAAGTTATGTTCCTTTTGTCATTGAAACCTCAGTAGGATTGGATCGTATGTTTTTAGCCGTTTTGAGTTCAGCATACACAAATGAAATTCTTGAAGATGGATCTGAGCGAGTTGTTCTAAAAATACCTGCTGTTCTGGCGCCTTATAAAGCAGCCATTCTTCCGTTAATTAAAAAAGATGGACTTCCTGAAAAAGCAAGAGAAATTATGAAGGACTTACAATTCGATTTCAATTTGCAATACGATGAAAAAGATTCAATTGGAAAGAGATACCGCCGTCAAGATGCTATAGGAACACCTTTTTCAATTACAATTGATCATCAAACATTGGAAGATAATATGGTAACTGTTCGCGATAGAGATACGATGCTTCAACAAAGGATTTCAGTTTCTGAGATTGGTTCAATGATTGAAAAGAAGGCAAGTTGGAAAACAATCTTATCTAATTTATAACTTCAGTTTTTGAGAAAAATTACTATTCCCTTTTTCTTTGTAATAATTTTTAGTTTTAGCTCTAGGTCCCAGATGATTAATAATATCACTGGAAATGCTTTCACGGACGCTCCCTATTTTGATCAAAAGATAATCTATGCAAACAGAATAAAATCAATTGAGGGGACTTTTTCACGTAAAAAAGATGGAGATATTATTCGAGCAACAAATGATGTCTTTAACTATAAATTTGATTCTTTAGGTCGTCTTGAATCTATTTTGGAGACTAAAACTGATGCTCAAAAAAAAGATACTACTGTACAGTTTTATTATTACGATTCGCTCAATCGACTTGTTATGCAGCGTAAAACAGAATTTGGAGGAGTTTCCGCCTATTATTTTGACTTTGATTCTATTGGTCGAGTTGTTAAAATAACTCAAAAAAGAGATGTTCTTGACAAGTTTGGAAATCTCAAGCAAAGTTTTTTAATGAACCAAGAATATAAAACCTATGAACAGACTTCTCTTGGCTCTAAAACAATTGTTTCTAATAACTACAATTTACCCTACAAAGAAGAATGGGAAATACGAAATGCAGATGGTTATTTGTTAGAAAGTATAGAAAACTTTAAAATGATAGATCTTTTAAAAAGCAAAAAATATTTTTACAATGAAAAAGGATTGCTTTCTAGTATTGCAATTTATGAAAATAATGCACCTAATCCGATTGAAGAGACTATTTTTAAGTACGATGCCTTGGGCAATCTTATTGAAAAACACACGAAGCGAAACGGCATTTTCATAAAAGATTTACAGATTATTTATGATAACAAAACCCAACTTTTAGGGTCTTTTATCCAAAGAGAAGTAGCTTCAAATCTTATGTATATTGTTCGTTTTAAAGATTATAAGTTTTATTAATCGTTTGTTATATTTTTGTTAAACAACTAGTTTATTTTCTAATTGCTTTAAATTTACCATAAACATCATGTTATGAAAGAAATTTTATTAACACTATTTACTTTTTCTTTTTGTATAATTATTTCCGCCCAAAAGATCGATTATGATAATTCTTCAAAATTATTCATGGGCGTCAATTTAGGTGGAACATGGAACACAACAGATGTTAAGTATAAACTTGGAGCCGGATGGGGATTAACATTAGGCAAATCATATAATTACAATTACGGTAAAATAGTGAGCTTTGATATACGTGCAAGGTATTTATCTGGTAATTGGTATGGACAGGACACAAGCATTTCAAGTTTAGCAGACTATTCTGGCACTGCACTTTTGGATTACCAACCCCAAGGAATCATTCACAACTTTAAATCTAAAACCCGCCGTTTAGCCTTAGAATTAGTCGTCCACTTGAATGGTCTGACAGAAAAAACAGGCATAGACCCTTATGTCTTTGGTGGAATCGGCCTAACATTTAACCGAACATATGGAAACTTATTACAAATTGACAGTCTATCAAATTATCAATATCCTGCTGATTTAAATGAACTTGACGACACCTATGAATCTGTTTTAGATGGCTACGACTCAAAAAAATATGAGGTGAATGTAATGCCAAGTTTAGGTTTTGGTTTAGGCTACCAAATTGGAAAAGCAACTACAATTGGTATAGAACACAAAACCACCTTCACACAAAAAGATGCTTTTGATGGAGTAAGTAATTCAAGTCCAAGGTCTAAAAATGATCTTTACCACTATACTTCATTGTATATTCAATTTAGAGTTAATAAAACTCCAAGGGAAAATCCCTTTCCAAATCAAACAATTTCCTGTCCAAAACCAATTATTAAATTCAGTAATTCATCTAGGGACAACAGTATTAGCACTTCACCACAATTTACAATTAATGCTTCTGTAACGAACGTTGCTGGGATGTCAAATATATCTCTCTTGAACTCCTCAAACATTACGATTCCCTTTAGCTACGATAGCTATTCGAATCAATTAAGTGCAAATGTCATACTTAATCCAGGTATAAATATATTTACACTTACTGCAACTAATGAATGCGGAACGGAGCAAAAAACAATTACCATTCAATATAAAGATTGTATAGATCCTAGTTTATCTTTTATAAATCCAATCTCTGAAAGGACAACTGTTATTTATCCGTCTTTTACCTTCAGTGCTACAATTAATGGATTACAATCCACACAAGGGATATTAGTTTATCAGAATGGAGTTTTATTAAATAACATTAGTTATAATTCAACAACTCGTATTCTACAATCAAATGTAACGCTTCAGCCAGGCCTAAATACATTTACAGTTTCCTTAACCAATAATTGTGGCAGCACGTCTTCAAGCACCTCTGTTACTTATGAAAACTGCATAAAACCTAGGATAAGCTCAACTAATCCTATAACAAATACAGTAGTTTCTCTGTCTGCCTTGCGCCTAAAAGCTATAATTGATAATATCACATCCAAGGAAAATATTACAGTTACACTAAATGGCAGACAAGTTTCCACCACGACATATAATACAACAACTAAAACAGCAGATATTAGCTTACAACTTTCTTCAGGAACGAATACGATAATTATCTCAGCTACTAATAATTGTGGATCTGATAATGAAACAATTATTATAAATCTAAATGATTGTATTGCTCCTGTAATAACAATTAATGGTAGAAATTCTACAGTTTCCGCCGCTGCCTATTCTTTGTCAGCAAGTATTGTGAATATGTCTTCAAGAGAGGGGATTACTTTAACTCTAAACGGCTCTCCTCAAAACTTTACTTTTTCTAATGGTCAATTAACAAGCAATTTAAATTTGCAAGTAGGAG
>RFPM01000049.1 GCA_009926125.1 Flavobacteriales bacterium
TTGTTTCACGTGAAACAAAAAGAAAAAGATGGATTTATGTTTCACGTGAAACATATTTCTCCAAACACTCATTTTCTTTTGATCTCATTAACTGTATTTCTTCTTTTGTTTTATCGTTGTAGCCACATAAATGCAGGATTCCATGAAAAACAACACGCTTAAGTTCTATTTGTTTGTCTACATTGTATTTTACTGCATTACTTTGAACGGTATCCCACGAGATTAGTAGCTCACCAGAGATGATTTTATCTATGCAATAATCAAAGGTTAGGATATCTGTATAATAATCATGGTTTAAGTGTTCCTTGTTCATCTTGAGCATGTGCTCATCAGTGCAAAAAAGCAGGGTGACATCTCCAAGTTCTTTATTTTCTGAATGAATCAAATCGGGAATAGCAGAAACAAAAAATTCCGAATCAAAGCCCGGAATTTCACACTCTAAAAATTCAAATTCGATCATTTATTAAAATAGACAGTAACATTATTTCCTTTCTCGTTAAACTCAACCTCATCAGCCAAGTTTTTCATTAAGAAAATTCCGCGGCCATTTTCCTTTAAAATATTTTCTGGAGCGGTGGGGTCTGGAAGATTTAAGTAGTCAAAACCGAGGCCCTCGTCTGTAATACTAAAACAAAAAGAGTGCGTGGTATCACCAACAGCAACCTCAACAATCAAAGCCGAAATGCTTCCATTTCCGTGCTCAATTGCATTGTTTACAGCTTCAGTTACAGCAATTAAAACATTGCCATAATTATCTTCATCTACATTTAGCTTAGCGCAAACGGCATCTACTAATTTTTCAACATCTTTTAAAGAGCTGTGATCGCTGGGGATTCTAATTCTTTCTATTATTGTAAAGTCCTCTTTCATAACAAGTTACAAACAAATTACAACTCAATTCTCATTGAAATATTGACTTGCTTTCTCCTTATAATACCTACGATAGGCAGGATCGATTGAGCGCAACAATTCAAGTTGATTCAGTTTTTGATTCTTATACTCATCAACGCGAATTTTGTTACCAGAATTATCATCTTTTCCTGATTTTGATTCTCTTTTTTCCTCAAACCCTCTTTCCATCAACGCTTCTTCGCTTTCCAAGAGACGCGTTAGAATATCTTTTTGACGATTAATTGTTTCCTTATCAATGTTTTTATTAATAAGATTTCGTTCTTGCTCTTCTAATTCTTTTAAAAGGGGGTTCAACTTGTTTCCGAGTCCTTTGCCGTCTTTATTAAGCTTACTTCTCAACTCTTCTAAGCGCTGTCTAATTGCTGTTTGTTCCGCAGCCATTTTAGCAATTTCTTTGTTTCCAAGACCCATTCCACCTTCTCCACCTTGTCCTGGCTTCTTGCCTAAGCCCTCACCTGGTTTTTCTCCCGGTTTTTTCCCGCCTTCCTTCATGCCTTTTTGCATTTGCTCAAGTTGTTTTTTAAGCATTTCTTTCATGTCACCTTGAGAAGGGGAAGATCCCGGCTTTGGTCTTCCTTTTCCTGGGTTATCACAAGAGCCTGCTGGCTGATCCCCTTTCATTTCAGATTGCATACTTTCAAGAGCCTCATTCAGAAGCAAAGCCAAATTATTGTAGGATGTCATTGTTAATTGCTGGTGTTGGTTTAGCTCGCGTTTGTTCCGGTCATCGATGTTTTCTATCGCAAGAGAATGATTACTAAAAATTGCTTGAAGCTCTTTATCAATAAAAGTTGCAATTTTAGGCTGCCGTTTAGCCAGGGCCATAAGACTATCTTTCACAAGTTTTGTGTCATCAATAATTCTTCTTTGTCTACGTCCGTATTGCAAATAAGCGGGGTCACCGATTTTAACTCTTGAAAAACTAAACATGAGTTTTTCTTGGTCGAAACTCAAGGTCATTAGATTTTCTAAAATAGCACGAAGCGCATCAACATCTTCTTCCTCTTGTTTTTTATTAGCGGCTTTTTGCTTTTGATCAAGTTGTTCTGCTAAATCCTTCATTTCTTCAGCTGCCGACTTTTGTTTTTCGCCAGCTTGCTTGTCTTTCCCTTCATTTAAAGACTCTTTTGAATCCTGTAAATCATCACTTATTTGTTGTTCAGATAATTCCGGGGCCCCAATATCTATTGGCTTATCTAATTCTTTATTCAGATCTTTTAATTTCTGTAAGTCTTCTTTTATTTCATCAAACTTTTTGTTGATTTCTTCTTGCTTTTTAAGAGCGCTTTCCTTGCTTTCTTTTTTCTCTTCAATGGCTTTCTTTAATTCTTCTTGTTTTTTTGCCAGTGCTTGAAGTTCTTTTTCAATGTCGTCAATTTTCTCATTCACCTGAAGTTTTTTAAGCATTTCTAAGCTCCTGTCTAGTTGTTTCTTCATATCCTCAGAAGATTCCTTTAACTCATCAATTTTGTCTTTGATTTCTTCCTTGTTATTTAGTTCCATTAATTTTTCGAGTTCTTCTAAGAGTTTTTTCAGCTCATCGTCCATCAACTCCTCTAAAAGTTTATCTATCATTTCTTGTTTTTCTAAAATCTCCTTATCAGTTTCCGACAATTGATTTTTTTCTTCAACGCTTTGATTCATTTCGTCTTTCGCTTTTTCTAAAGACTCGATAATGCTTTTCTGTTCCTCTTTCAATTGATTGAGTTTATTCATTTTATTCCAATCGCTTGATTTTGAATTTAAGGCCTCTTTTTTAAGTTTTTCAATGTTCTTCTGGAATTCCTTTGTTTTTTCCAAAAGCTTACTTAAATCTTCCTTTGTTTTTTCTTGGTCGTCTGTTCGCTTGTCGTTTAGTTCCTCCAAACCAGGAAGCTTATATGTTTGTGTTTGTGTTCTACTCGATTTACTTCCATTTACGCCATCGTTATCATAAACAACAAAATAATACTCTATTCTGTCATTTAGTTTTACATCTTCTCTTCTAAAATCTACTGCAAAATCAAATGGAACTTGGTTGCCCGAAACAGGACGAACAGACATCTGTGTTGATTTTTTTGTTCCGTCCTCATGAATCAATGTGTAAACAAAAAGAAGGTTTTTCAAGCCATAATCGTCTGATACTTCACCATTAAAATAGGAAAGTCCACTAGAAACAGAATCTTTTTGTTCGCTAACCTGTATACTAGGAAAAGCGTCTTTAATTACACTAATAGCGTGTTTAGAGGAATCTATTTTTTCCTTAAACTCATTACTTAATTTAAATAATAATGACACATCGTTCACTATTTTTTTTTCAAACTTAAAACCTTGTGTAGTAAATGTTTTTTTTTCATTATTCCAAAAAACCTGTGTGTTTTTAGTGTTTTTAGTGAAAACTGACCAAGATATAGTTGTTCCCTCTGGAATCGTTAAGTCTGAAACGTTGTTAATTACCTCGTTTTCTTTCCCAAGATATTTAGGATAGGATAATGTTGCTTGTAATTTGCCCAATACAGATTTTCCCGTCACATTTAAAACAAAATTCTTACTTACAAAATCGTTTGCTTTGAAGAAAAAAATCTTGTTGTTTTTTGGTTTTTTAATCCACGATTGATAGGAATTCCGTGCAATTTTCTTCATTAAAAACGTACCATTCTCACACACCAAATAAACTGTTTCCGGCAAAACAGATCCTTTCAGTATTAAATTTATTTCCGCGTCTTCACCTTCCTCTATGTTTAATTTATCTGTATTTACTATAAATTGAAAAGGAGCTAACTCTTTGTATTCCTCTGAATAATTAATCACACGTTTTGTGCCTTGCGTTATTAGTGAGGGAATAAAAATTGCTATTAAAACAAACACTAAAAAAAGAGGTATAATATATTTTAAATATTTTTTATTTTCATTGTAATTTACTGCAGAAGTAAATGGTATTACATTTAGATTTTGTGAACGCTGTGAAACACTCGCTCTAAGTAATTCTATATTTCCTTCATTTTTTTCAAGCTCGTTATTTAACTGTAAAGTATTTTTTAAACGATCAGATATTTCAGGGAAAAACTTACCTATAATTTCTGCTGCTTGTAAATGATTTATTTTTCGTCCAAAAGAATAAATACGAATTAAGGGGATTAGAAAATACTTTATTAAAACAATAATATTTAATGAAATAAAACTTAGTAAAAGTATTCCTCGGGTAAAGGATCCAAATCTTCCTACAAACTCAATACTTGTTGTCAGTAAAAAAGAAAATAATAAAATAATTCCAAAAAATAAAGATCCTTTTATTAATTCATTTTTATAATACTTTCGTATAAAAGCATCAATTTGATTTAATAAATTATCGAAAGAGTTTTCCATTTTTACGAAATTAAAACACTTGCTAGTCTTAAACAAACTATTTTAGTTTTTTTTAATATAATCTTATTTCCAAGAAAGTTACCGCTTATTTTTAAAATAAAACAAATGAGGTTTTGCATTACATTATTATTAATAAATTTTTATTTAATTAAATCTTAAAAATATTTATTATTACTATTAACAATGTTTATAAGTTCATAACTCAAAATAAAAAAGTTGTTATTGTAGATGTTACTATTTTGTAAGTGTTTATTAACAAGAAAAACCCATTTAAAACACTGTTTATTAAATAATTAACAAAAAACAACTAAAACACCAAAATAGCACACTGTTTATAATTAAAACTAATTGTTAATAGTAAAACAGTTCAAATCCTGTTCTTATTGTGTGTTGAAAAATCAACAAGTTTTACTACAGTATAAAAAGTACATTTTTGATTGTTATTTAATTTAAGAAGTCCTAGAAAAACATATAAATAGATATACACACTAATTAACAATTTAAACTAAAAAAAAGTTCATAAGCGAAAACATAAACAAATAATAAACAGGTTGTTACAAAATAGTTTTTTTTGACTGTTGATAAGATGTGATTTGTTTTCATTACAATGCTTAACTTTAAGCATCTAAAAACCCCAATATGATATTATTTGGCTGTGACCACGCGGGATTTCAACTAAAAGAAGTTTTATTGGCGCATTTAGCATCAAAAAACATAGCCACACAAGATTTCGGTTGTTATACAGAAGAAAGCATTGACTACCCAGACTTCGCGCATCCGTTAGCCATTGCGGTATCAAAGAACACTGAGGCGCTCGGAGTTTTAATCTGCGGCTCTGGAAATGGGATTAACATGACAGCCAACAAGCATTCGGGAATTCGAAGCGCTCTTTGTTGGAAAAAAGAAATTGCTGTTTTGGCGCGCCAACACAACAATGCTAATATCTTGGCTTTACCGGCACGATTTTTAACAAATGAAGAAGGTATAGAAATACTCACTGCATTTTTAGAAACTCATTTTGAGGGAGGTAGACATCAAAATCGGATAGATAAAATTCCTCAATAAGGTTATTAGACCTTTGTTAATCTATTTTAATCTTTAATATTCCCTTAACCTCTGAGCGTAAAAGCAGGTTTCCTTTGTCTAAATAGATTTCCTTAATGCTTATTTTATTTACTGCACCACTCATTTTTACGCCTTTTGTGATTTCTGTATTAATTGCTGAGACAATGTTTGATTTTGATTCATTGAGTAGGTCTTTTAATTCAAAAACAGTGTTCTTTTCTAGCTCTTCCAAAATCTTTTTGTTAAACATCCATTTGGCTGTTTTGAGTAGCACGCTTTTTGTTTGTATATCAAAATCCAATTCTTTCATACTAATCTTTTGCATGATTGTATCTAATATTGGGGTTCCAGTTAAGTAAACAGTTCCCTTTTTTACACCATCAAAATCCATTTTAAAAACGAGTTTTTGATCTTGCGCACCGCTGATTTTGATTCCCGTTACAAATATTTTCTTTCCTTTAAAATCAAACTCTTCCCCCACAAATTCCTTCCCCACAAAAGCAGAAAGCGAATCATACGAAGCACGAATATCGAGGTTTAAATTAAATCCACTTTTTCCACCAGCTTTTTCCATTGGGGGCAATGCACTAATTTTCTCTTTTTGCTCTTCAGTAGAAACAAAGGGGTAAGCAGCTAAGTGTAGGTCTAAAAAAACCTTATTGTTTTTAAATTCTAACTCACTCATTCCTATTGATTTTGGTTGCATGTATAAAAACCCATAAGTTGATATAGGAAGCCCTTTTTGTAGTTCGGTCCAAACATCTTTCAAGGAGCTTTTTACATCAAGCGCCTCAATCTGTTTGTCAATATAGTCTTCAAGGGCAACTAATTGTGTTGTAACTTGTTTTTCAACTTCAGGCGTAGCGTCGTATTTAAAAAGGGTTATCTTACAGGGATCTAGGATATTGAATTTTTTTAATTCTGTTGTTGACTTAAACTTATAATTTTCTCCCAAGGAAATGCTTGTTGTGTAGGCAACCTTTACGCGGCGCATAGCTTCGTTTCCACTACCACAACTTACATAAACTCTTGGAATGGTGCAGCTTCCGTTTTTATCCCAAAGTTCGTGGCACTTGGGGCAATAATTTAATTTTAATTCAAATTTTCCATCTACTTCATAATCGATACTAGAATTTTTAAACTTAAAATCAATAGGTTCTCTTATAAAAATATAAGAAAGGCTTACTCCCTCACATTGGTAGATACTATCTATAAATTTTTTTGGCAGCGCCTCTTCTGTCATTTTTAAATAACTTTTCATTTCGATTTCAACGGGGATATTTAAGGAAGATGCTGCTTGTTTTATAGGAGGCGGAGCAATTGTTGAATGAACAGGCGCAAGCACACTAATTGTTTTACAGGAAAACAAACTTAGTGCTAAAGAAATGTAAAAAAGATGTTTCATATAGTTTTAATTCATTTTTGATTTTAAACCCGCATCTAGCGCATCTAAAAATTCTTCTGTATAAACGTAATGTTCTCCATGATTTACCTTGTTGCCATGAATACAAACCGCTAAATCTTTTGTCATTATACCAGACTCTACTGTTTCAACACACACCTTTTCTAAGCCCAAGCAAAAATCAATTAATTGTTGATTTCCATCTAATTTTCCTCGAAAAGCTAGGCCTCTTGTCCAGGCATAAATTGAAGCAATAGGATTTGTAGATGTTTTCTTTCCGGCTTGGTGATCTCGGAAATGGCGCGTTACGGTTCCATGTGCAGCCTCCGCTTCCATTATTTCTCCATCGGGTGTAATTAATACAGATGTCATCAAACCCAATGAACCAAAACCTTGGGCAACAGTATCCGATTGAACATCTCCATCGTAATTTTTACAAGCCCAAACAAAGTTTCCGTTCCACTTTAAGGCCGAAGCCACCATGTCGTCTATTAGTCGGTGTTCATAAACAATTCCGTTCGACTCATATTTATCTTTAAATTCTGCTTGGTATATTTCTTCAAAAATATCTTTAAAACGCCCGTCGTATTTTTTTAAGATTGTATTTTTTGTAGAAAGATAAAGCGGCCATTTTTTTGTAAGCGCCATGTTAAAGCAGCTATACGCAAAACCTCTAATAGATTCATCTGTGTTATACATCGCCATGCCAACACCATCACCTTGAAAATTGTAGACATCAAAGGATTGAATTTCACCACCATTTTCTGGCGTGAAAGTCATTGTCAACTTCCCTTTTCCTTTAAAAACAGCATCTGTAGCGCGGTATTGATCCCCAAATGCATGTCGACCAACAATAATGGGCGCCGTCCAGTTTGTAACTAATCGCGGCACATTTTTCATAACTATTGGCTCGCGAAAAACGGTGCCGTCTAAAATATTCCGAATTGTTCCATTTGGTGATTTCCACATAGATTTTAATTGGAATTCTTTCACGCGATCTTCATCAGGCGTTATTGTTGCACATTTAATTCCAACCTTGTATTTTTTTATTGCTTCTGCAGCATCTATTGTAATTTGATCGCTTGTTTCATCTCGTTTTTCAATACCTAAATCATAATAGCGAATATCTAAATCTAAATAGGGGAGAATTAACTTTTCTTTGATAAACTTCCAAATGATACGGGTCATTTCATCTCCATCCAATTCTACAACAGGATTCGCAACTTTAATTTTTAACATGGATTTTTAATTTTAGTAACAAAAATAGGGATTATTTAGGAATTTCTTAGAACACAACTTTAGATAAGCCTGTTTTTACTCAATTTAAAACTTTAGTTGCACAGCAATAAATCCAAGGGGCAATAAGTTTGTTTGTTGCCCCTCTTTTATAAAACCTCCTGTTTTAGAATTATCTAAAAGTAATCGTGATTCAAGTCTTAAAGATAAGAAGTTAGTTACTTTTGCATGAAGACCCAAACTTAAGCCACTACAATTAAAACCATGATTGGAGCCCAGTCTAATTTGAATATTATTCGGATCCAAAAATTGTTCAACTCTAGCATTTACTAATAGTTTTTTTATTAATTGAAATTCTCCAGCAAAATGAACTTGCCCCCAAAATTTTGCTTGTCCAGAAATAAGTTGCATTCCAGTGTATCCACAAGTGAAGAGTTTGAATTTATTTGTTGTATAAATCCAACTTATTTCTGTAAAAAAGCGATACCCAAAATTAGGCTGGGCGTCATTCTTTTCATTTCCCTGATAGCTTGTCCAGTTAATATAATTCTTCTTTTTTGTATATTCGAGTTGCGTTCCTAAAGAGGGTATTTTTTTCTGAATTTCAAGATGTTGCCAACCATTTAGAAGAAAGGTTGTTAAACTTAAGTTCGTGTTAATTTTTCTCTTGTA
>RFPM01000050.1 GCA_009926125.1 Flavobacteriales bacterium
ATCAAATAGCGAAAGCATTTCTTTTTCTGATTTTCCCTCACCACCAAATTCTTGGATTGCGCGTTCTGGAGAAACAAAATACACGACACTGAATTCTTTCCACGATTTGAGCTGCTGTTCAATTTGCTTAATGTCTGCATCATTTAGTTCAGATTTAAAGAAAATATCTCCTTGAAGATTTTCTTTTGCTTGTTTTTCTATACTGCGCAGCGCTAGAACCCCACCTAAAACTAAGCCAATCATAAAAAGCACAAGTGAGATACCAATAATCGTAGAAGCATAACTGCTCCTCAAGCCCTTTTTAGTATATTCTTCCGCTCTACTTGTCATAAGACGAAATTAGAAATAAAACATCAAATAGCATTAAATTTTAACACAAGTATTGAACTATGAAATGTGGAATACACAAAGAGAATTTTTGAAAGAATTAATAAGAACTGCTTGCACCTCCAACATTTTCAATTGGATGCCAAGTGGTTTTTATTTCTTGTAAATCAGAAATATAATGCAAAGCTTGCTTTTCTTTTTCAACCCAATTCACTTCATAATCAAATTTGCGCTTCAAGTTATCAACTGAGAGAAGTGCTAATTTATTTGAAAGTTTTGTTTCCAAATTTGAAGTAATAAGGGCATTTACATCCATATGACTCGCCAGTATTACCGCCATTTCTTCTGTAGATCCTGTAAGGATATTTATTACACCCGCAGGAACATCTGAGGAATGAATAACTTCACCAAAAGTTACAGCGCACAAAGGGAGATTTTCAGAAGCTAAAACTACCGTAGAATTTCCACCGCAAATAGCGGGTAAAATAAGAGATACAAGACCGATTAAAGAAGTGCTTTGCTCAGCAACTACTCCCACAACTCCCATTGGCTCTAAACTTGAAAAATTAAAGTGCGAGGAACTCACCGGATTTACAGAACTTACTACTTGATTGTATTTATCGCACCATCCGGCATAATATACTATTCGATCAATACTTAAATTTACTTCATTGGCAGCTGCAACTTTGGAGCTTCCTTGACGCATTAATTCGTCCACAAATTGCGCATGTCTTCCTTCCAGCATTTCTGCAATACGGTAAAGAATTTGTCCTCTGTTAAATGCAGCACGTTCAGACCAAGGTCCAATTGCTTTTCGAGCAGCTACTACCGCATTGCGAACATCTTTTCGTGAAGAAAGACAGATATTTGCCAAAGCCTTTCCTTTCGAATCTAAAGGTGTATAGTATCTTCCGGATTCTGTTCTTGGAAATTGCCCGCCAATGAAAATCTTGTATGTTTTTAAAACTTCTAGTCTACTCATTTTAGCTTAGTTTAAGATAAGCACTCAATCCATGTAATCCACCTTCTCTACCAAAACCACTTTCTTTGTATCCTCCAAAAGGGGATGTTGGATCAAATTTATTGTAGCAATTTGCCCAAATTACACCTGCGCGCAGTTTACTTGTGAGATTAAATATCCGTGAACCTTTATCCGTCCATACACCAGCTGCTAATCCAAAATGAGAATTATTCGCTTTTTGGATAACTTCATCAACCGTTCGAAATGTCTGAATGGTTAAAACTGGCCCGAAAATTTCTTCTTGTGCAATGATACTTGACTGCGCAACATTTAAGAATAGGGTTGGCGCACAGTAGAACCCCTTTTTTGGAATAGTGCATTTTGGCTGGTACATTTCAGTTCCTTCATCCAGTCCAATTTTTAAATATTTTTCAATCGTTTGAAGTTGCTCCTTAGAATTAATAGCGCCGATGTCTGTGTTTTTATCCAAAGGATCTCCCACATACAAACTTTCCATGCGCTGTTTTAATTTTTTGATAACTTTTTCTGCAATTCCTTCTTGAACGTATAAGCGAGATCCAGCACAGCAAACATGCCCTTGATTAAAGAATATCCCGTTTACAATTCCTTCAACTGCTTGGTCAATTGGTGCATCTTCAAAGATAATATTCGCAGATTTCCCACCTAATTCCAATGTTACTTTTTTCGAGGTTCCCACAAGTGCTTTTTGAATTATTTTTCCAACACCTGTTGAGCCAGTAAAAGCAATTTTATTGATATCTGGATGATTTACAATCGCTGCGCCTGTTTCTCCAAAACCTGTAACAATATTCACAACACCAGGAGGTAATCCAGATTCCTCAATAATTTCTGCTAATTTCAATGCTGTTAGACTTGTAGTTTCTGCAGGTTTTAAAACTACAGTATTTCCTGCAGCCAAAGCTGGAGCGATTTTCCAAGCGGCCATTAACAAAGGAAAGTTCCAAGGTATAATTTGCCCTGCAACACCTAAAGATTCAATTTTTCGATTGGGAAAAGCATAATCTAATTTATCTGCCCATCCGGCATAGTAAAAAAAATGATTACAGGCGAGTGGAATATCAACATCACGTGATTCGCGAATAGTTTTACCAGATTCAAGAGATTCAATTACAGCAAATTCGCGCGCGCGCTCTTGCATTAATCTTGCAATTCTGTAAATGTATTTTGCTCTTTCAGAAGCCGGCATTTTCGACCAAACATTCGTGTATGCTTTGCGAGCTGCTTTAACCGCCAAATCCACATCTTCTTTTGAGGCAGAGGCAATTTCCGCTAAGGTTTCTTCGTTTGCAGGATTTATAGTCTTAAAATATGTGTTTTTAGATGGTGCAATCCATTTTCCATCAATGAAAAGATTGTACTTTTTTTTAAGTTGAATATGATTTATCGCTTCTAAAGAAGAAGAATAGTCCCAGTTGTCGTTCAGTTCCTTTTTCATATTAATCAATTGAAAAGTAATCATTAGATTGATATACTCCAGTTTCTATTTTTACTAGTTGCATTAAAACATCGTTGGCAAGACTACTTGCTCCAAAACGAAACCACTCATTGCTTAACCATTTCGTTCCAAGAATTTCTTTGACCATTACTAAATTATGCAGCGCCAATTTTGCAGTTGAAATACCACCAGCTGGCTTCATTCCAACCATGATTCCTGTTTCATCGTAGTAGTCCCTGATTGCCATGAGCATTGTATAAGTAACTTGCATTGTTGCCGCAGGTTGTATTTTTCCCGTAGAGGTTTTTATGAAATCTGATCCTGCATAAATTGCAATATCACTTGCTTTTCGCACATTATCTAAAGTTACTAATTCTCCAGTTTCTAAAATAACTTTTAATCTTGCTTTTCCACAGGCCTCTTTTACTGCAGCAATTTCGTCAAAAACATAAGCAAATTCTCCAGTTAAAAATTTTCCTCTTGAGATTACCATGTCAATTTCGTCTGCTCCTTGTTCAACTGCAAATTTTGTGTCTTTTAATTTAAGTGCTAAAGATGTTTGCCCTGATGGGAATCCTGTTGCTACAGAAGCGACTTTTACAGAAGAATTTCTTAATGCATTCTTTGCAATTGCCACCATTGAAGGATAAACACAAACTGCAGCTACCTGCGGAATGCCCTCAAAATGATCATGTAAATGCATTGCTTTATAGCACATTTGCTTTACTTTCCCCTCGGTATCTTTTCCTTCGAGTGTTGTCAAGTCAATCATGCTCAAGACCAGATTAAGGCCTTGTTTTTTTGCTTCATTCTTAATGCTTCTGGATTGAAACCTGGCAACTCTTTCTTCTACACCAACTTTATCTATTGAAGGTGAAACAGGAATTTTATTAGAAGTGTGACTTTTGATTTTCATTAAATTGAATCAATAGTCAAAGATAGGGAAAAGAATTATGTTATAAGTAAGCATAAAAAATTAATAAAAAATTATGTAAATTTGTAAATTACAACGATTATTACTTTATTTTTTTTATAAAATTTAACTACAATCACAATGAGAACTATTTTTTTAAATACCCTTGCAACTAAAATAACTTTTCTATTTTTAATGCTGTTTATTTCAAGCTATTTTAAAGCTCAAACAATTTCTGCAATCCGCATGGATATGGAGTGGTTAAGTTCAACAACAAACACTGCAGATTTTCAGATACGCTTAACAAATACTGGAACTTCTACTGTTACATTTAACGCATTGATTATTCGTGGTGTACATGCTGCAAATTTAACATCTGGGGCAATAAGTTGGAAAGCATTAAATGACAATACTCTTCCAGGATGGTTAGGCTGGCCAAATGTTTTAACTAATTTACCTTATATTATATCTCAAAGAAAATTAAATTTTTCATCAAGTAATGGTATATTTACTTCAGCTACAGCTCAGGTTATCCCATCAGGATCGGGTGTAGTTGTGGGTACATTTAGAGTTTCTACAACAACAACATGGGCACCAAACAGCGACTTTGGGTTTGTATGGGAAATGACATCAGGGGGAGTTGTGGCTTATGTAAATGGCGCATCTACCGTTACTAATATTCAACCTTTTGGCACAGTGAGCAGTGCAACGACTTGTGCCTCCTGTTTAACGTTAACAGCATCAAGTGCTCAGCCTTTAAATGTAGGAGGTGTAGTTCCTCCGATAACAGCTTCAGTTTTAAGTGTAAGTAGTGCTAATGACACTATTTGCTCAGGAGCTTCTACAAATTTAAGTGTAGTAGTAACTGGAGGAAATCCTCCATACACAGTTATAGTAACAGATGGGACAAACAATTATTCAGCAACTAGTGCAAGCCCCGTAAGTATTTCTGTAAGTCCAACAACAACTTCCACATTTACTATTGTATCTGTATCATCAGGAAGTGTTACAGGAACCGGTAACAGTGGGTCGCCATCAGTAACAGTAACTGAGCCTGCATTGCCTACATTTACTCAAGTAGCTGCAGTCTGTTCAGGAGCTACGATAAATTCTTTACCAACAAGCTCTACAAATAACATTACAGGAACCTGGAGTCCAGTAATTAATAATACGTCAACAACAACTTACACATTTACTCCACAAGTTGGACAGTGTGCAAGTACTACAACAATGACAATTTCAATAAATTCACCTAGCGTACCAACATTCAACACGCCAGTTACTCCAATTTGTTCTGGATCAACGTTATCAAACATTTCAACTAATGGAATTTCAGGAACCTGGTTTCCAGCAAGTATTAATGCCTCAACAACAACTTACACATTTACTCCTACAACTGGACAGTGTGCAACTTCGGCTTCTACAACATTAACGGGAACTCAAAGCACTTCTTCTTCTTCAGCAATTTCTGCTTGTGGAAGTTATACTTGGGCTAATACTGGACAAACTTATACAACTTCAGGCACCTACACAGGCACTACTGTAAATTGCCAAACACCAATTTTAAATTTAACAATTCTTCAGAGTACTTCAAATACGACAACTATTTCAGCATGTGGGTCTTATACATGGCCAAATAATGGCCAAACCTTTACCTCATCAGGAGTTTATACAGGTTCAACAACAAATTGTGTAACCCAAGTTTTAAATCTCACAATTTCTTCAGGCTCAACATCAACTTCGCCTCCTCCAGCATGTGGAACGTATACATGGGCAAATAATGGTCAGACTTATTCTTCATCAGGGACTTATATCTCCGTAAATTCTTGCGGTACAGATACTTTAAACCTTACAATTATTCCAAGTAATAATAATCAAACAGATATAACAATATGTGGAACAAGTTATTTTTGGAGTGAAACTGGGACAACTTATACCACATCTGGAATTTATGAAGGTCCAACCAACCAATTAAATGGTCAATGCTACACTGAAATATTAAATTTGACTATCGTACCTCCAAATACAACCAATATAACATCTATTACGGCTTGCGATTCATACACTTGGCCAAATAACGGAGTTACATATACTACTGCAGGTACTAATACTTATGTAGGCTTAACATTAAACTGCGCTACCGAATTATTAAATCTAAGTATAATTCCAAGTTCAACTAATACAACTACTGTTTCTGTTTGTGATTCATATACTTGGGGAGTGAATGGTATAACTTATACTTCAAGTGGCTTTTATACAGAAAGCGGAGCAGATTGTATAACAGAGGCGCTAAACCTAACAATTATTCCTACTTCAATAAATACAACCACAGTAAGTGGTGTCTGCGCATCTTTTACATGGGCAAATACTGGTCAAACTTATTTAGCTAGCGGGACTTATACAGGTACTACAACAAACTGTGTAACTCAAGTATTAAATTTAAGTATCACCCCAAATACTGCTTCCACTACTAATGCAAATGCCTGTGGAAGTTATTTATGGGCAAATAATAATCAAATTTATACTGTTTCCGGAACTTATACAGGGCCAACAGTAAATTGTGTAACCCCTACACTCATTTTAACGATTACCCCTAATTCTACTAATACTACAACGGTTTCAGCTGCTTGTGGATCTTACACCTGGTCAAATAATGGGATAACCTACACTAGTTCTGGTGTTTATACTGGTAACACTCTTGGTTGTATAACTCAAGCTTTAAACTTAACAATTATTCCAAGTACGTCTCAAACTACAACAATAACTGCAACCGATACATACACTTGGGCAGCCAATGGTTTAACCTATACAGTATCTGGAATTTATACTGGTCCAACATCAGCAAATTGTGTAACGCAATACTTGAATTTAACAATTAATTCCTCAGGGATTTCAGAGGAGGAAATGGTTTTATTTTCTTTATATCCAAATCCTGTGTCAGAGGTCCTTACTATTGATTTCAATGGAGTGTCAAATGAAGAATATCTAGTTATAGATAATTTTGGCTCAGTTGTTAAAAGAGGAGTTTTAGAAAATATGTCAACTGAAATTTCAGTTTCGGAACTTAGTGCAGGACTTTACTATTTTAAAATAGAGGGGACTAAACCACGAAAATTTAGTAAAATAAATTAGTAAAGCTCTTTAAAAAGAGTACAATTAAATTTATTTATTTTAATTTTTTAGTGATTCTTTCAATTATTTTGTAAATTTAAGAGAAAGTAATTCTATTCTTGAGTGTTTTTTCCGCTTTTTAATACTATTTAATTCTTCACTATATGATTTTTAATCTGTCAATAAAAAGAGAAAATACCTTAGGTTTAAGACTAGCTATTTTTTTAACATTTTCTTTTTTAATCACTTCTATTAGATGCCGTGCACAGCAACTTGAAATGTCCCTTGAATGGATTTGTTCAACTACAAACACAGCAGACTTTCAGATTCGTTTAACAAATACTGATACGGTTCCTATTACATTCAACGCTTTGATTATCCGTGGTATTCATGCGTCTAATTTAACAACGGGAACAATAACATGGATCGCATTGAACGACAATACGATCCCAGAATGGTTAAACTGGCCAAATACCGGAACCACCAACTTGCCTTATATTTCATCACAAAGAAAGCTAAACTTCTCATCAAGCACGGGAATCTTTACTTCAGCGACTGCTCAGGCAATCCCGTCAGGTGCAGGAATAGTTGTGGGTACATTTAGAATGTCCACAACAACAACATGGGTACCAAACAGCAACTTTGATTTTGTATGGGAAGCAATATCAGGGGGAGTTGTGGCATATGTAAATGGCGCATCCACAGTTACTAATATTCTGCAATATATTGGAAGTTCAGGTCAATACTGTAGTCAATGTTTAACAGTAACAGCATCAAGTGCTCAACCCTTAAATTTAAGTGCACCTACTATTCAAGCTAACCAAAGTTTTTGTAGTGCCGCAACTGTATCTGATTTGAGTGCAATCCCACTATATATTAGTCCACAAATCGCATCCATTTTATGGTACGATAATCCAACAGGGGGAACTGCACTAAATCCAACTACATTACTTAGCAACGGGACGTATTATGCATCTCAATTGGTGAATGGTTGTGAATCAGCAACTCGGGAGGCTACGATTGTGAGTATTACACCAAGTACAACAAATACAACTCAAATAAGCGCCTGCGGAACATATACTTGGGCGAATAACGGACAAACTTATACAGCAAGTGGAACGTATACTGGAATAACAGCAAACTGCGTAATAGAAACCTTAGACTTATCGATTACACCAAGCACTACAAATACAACTCCAATAAGCGCTTGTGGAACATATACTTGGGCGAATAACGGACAAACCTATACAGCAAGTGGAACGTATAGTGGCACAACTTCAAACTGCGTATCAGAAACATTAAACTTAACAATTACACCAAGTACGACAAATACAACTCCAATAAGCTCTTGTGGAACATATACTTGGGCGAATAATGGACAAACATATACCACCAGTGGTATTTACTCTGGAACAAGTGTAAACTGCGTAACACAGGTTATTAATTTGACAATTACTCCTAATTCAGAAAGCACAATTAGCGTTTCAGCTTGTGGAGTTTATGCGTGGAACGGACAAACGTATACTACTAGTGGAATTTATTCTAATACTAATGCAAATTGCTTTACAGAAATATTGGATTTAACAATAACTCCAAGTTCCACAAATACTACAACTATCGTGTCCCCTTCAAGTTTTACTTGGGGTAACACGGGAATAACCTATACATCTTCTGGATTTTATATGGGTTCAACAGTGAATTGTGTAACGCAATACTTGGATTTAACAATTAATTCATCAGGGATTTCAGAGGAGGAA
>RFPM01000006.1 GCA_009926125.1 Flavobacteriales bacterium
TCATATTTAAGTAAGGACGGAGTGATTTTATTTTGAAATGCCTGTTTTATATTTAACGCATTTTGAGTATTAAAACTTGAGTCTACACCTTGCCACGTATGAGTCCAGGAACCATTTTGAAATATTAAATTATCTGCAACCGCGCCAAGCAAGAGGATTTTTTCGTCTTTTTTTAATGGTAAAGTTTGCTTGTCATTTTTTAGTAAAGTAATTGATTCTATTGCAGCTTGTTTTGCTGTTGCTTGAAATTCCTTAGAGCCAAAATCTGGATATTGATCCAATGGGTACATCGGGGTTTCAAATAAACCCAATTTAAGCTTGGCATAAATAATTCGAGTTACGGCATCATCTAAGCGATTTTTACTTATTTTTCCTTCCAAAACCGCTTCATGAAATAAGTCTAGATATTCTCTATAATTTCCATAATACGGGACCATACTCATATCTAATCCGGCATTAATTGCCAAGACTATCGCTTCTTTTTGATTTTCTGCAATTTTATGTACCGTATGTAGCATGCGAATATCTTCCCAATCTGAGACAGCAAAACCTTTAAATCCAAATTCTCCTTTGAGAATATTCGTAAGTAAGTTTTTATTCATGTGCCCAGGAATTCCATTGACAGATCCAGAATTAATCATTACAGACAGAGCTCCTGCATCTACGGCAGCTTTAAAACTGGGAAGGAATAATTCCTTCATTTGACGATCTGGAATCCATGCAGGAGTTCGATCTCTTCCTGAATTTGGATAACTATAGCCAACAAAATGTTTCATGCACGATAAAACAGAATAGGGAGAATTCAAAGCACTTCCTTGGTAACCCTTAACTAAAGCTGCTCCCATTTCACTCGCTAAATGTGGGTCTTCTCCAAGCGTTTCAAAATACCTAGACCACAAGGCCTTTCTTCCTAAATCAAGGACAGGAGAGAAATTCCAAGGAACTCCTGAAGCGCGTGTTTCATACGCGGTTATCATACCCATTTTTCTTGCTAATTCTGGATTCCATGTTGCTGAGAGTCCAATTTCCTGAGGAAAAAGAGTGCCGCCAACGATGTAATTTGCACCATGAATTGCATCTACACCATATATTATTGGAATTTTTACTCGCTTACTAAGATAAATAGAATGAATTTGTTCTAAAATAGTTCTCCAGGTTTTTAAATCTAAGGTATTCGCACTGACATTTAATAAGGAACCAATTTTATCTTGCTCAATTAACTGCACTAATTTTTTTTCGTCTAAAACAATAGGAGTTATAATTTGACCTTGATCGTTGGTTTTTAACAATGCATCCAATGTTAACTGACAAGTTTGGGCAATCTTTTCTTTAACAGAAAGATTTTTAACAATGCCTTTTGCCCTCTTTAATAAGGATTTATCCGTATCTTGTGCTTGTATTTTGTTAAATGCAAATAAAATTAGAAATAGCAGAAAGGTCTTCATTTGTTAATGTATTTAGGACACTAAGTTAAACATTTTTGTATTTAATACCTTTTTAATAAGAATGAAGAACTGAAATTGCACCCTAAATTTGCAATAGACAATTTTTTTTATTTAATATTGTACAAAATACAAAAACTAAAAATATAATTTTTTGATGCAAAAATTTTTATTCATTATATTGTTTTTGCCTGTTGTTTCCTTTTCTCAAGCTAGCAAAGTAAAGCTTTTCTATCAAAATTCACAATGGGATTTACTTGTAAACGATAAAGTATTTTATATCAATGGTGGCGGTGGGACCGTAAAAATGAAAGAACTTAAAGATGCTGGTGGAAATACAATCAGAACTTGGGGGCTTGAAAATGCACAGGCAATTTTAGATGAGGCACATTCTTTAGGCTTAAAAGTAATGCTTGGATTTTGGGTGCAACATGAGCGTCATGGTTTTGATTATAATGATGACGACAAAGTTAAAAATCAATTAGAAGGATTTCGCTTGGCTGTTCGCAAATACAAAAACCATCCTGCCTTGTTGATGTGGGGAATTGGTAACGAATATGAATTAGAATATTCCAACACGAAAGTTTGGGCTGCCGTAAATGACATTGCAAAAATGGTACATGATGAAGATAAAAATCACCCTACTTCTACTGTTACTGCAGGAATAAACGCTGAAAAGCTCAAATTCATTATGGAAGTAATGACAGAAATAGATATTTATGGAATAAACACCTATGGCGATATCGAAAATGTCAAAAATATTCTTGCTAAGGGTTCTTTTCAAAAGCCCTATATGATTACAGAATGGGGGCCAAATGGTTGGTGGGAGTCCCCAAAAACTAAATGGGGAGCGGCAATTGAACAAAGTAGTACAGAAAAAGCGAATGTTTTTCTTAGCCGTTACCAACGTTGTATTGCAGCAGAAAGAAAACAGTGTATTGGTTCCTTCGCGTTTTTATGGGGGCATAAGCAAGAACATACAAGTACTTGGTTTGGCTTATTTACAGAAAATGGCTTGCCTACTGAAGCACTGGATGTTTTAGAGTTTTGTTGGTCCGGAAAATATCCTACAAATAGATCTCCAAGTATTGAAAAGGTAAGCATAACACTAAAAGATTCTTCTGATAATAAAAGTTTCTTAGCAAATGTTTTCCCTGCTAAAGAAAAAATAAGCTTCAAACTTTCTGCAAGTGACCTTGATAAGGACAAGTTGACTTATTTTTGGGAATTAGCGCCAGAAAGTACAGATTTAAAATCTGGAGGAGATGCCGAAGAGAAACCTGCCGCGATAAACGGTAAAATTTCTGGTAATGGCAAAGACGAAATTATTCTTAAGACTCCACTAAAAGAAGGAAAATACCGTTTGTTTGTTTCCGTTAGTGATGGAAAAAAAATAGCCTATACAAATATTCCTTTTTACGTGGAAAATGATCCAAGTTTAGCAGAAAAACAAATTAGATTTAAAAATCAAACACTTAAATCTTTTGAAAATGAATAAAGTCAGTATTTATTTATTTTTATCTTTAATTTTTTTCTGTGGAAGTTTATCCGCACAAATAACTTCTGATACTGCGCTATTTAACCCCTTAAATTCAGGTCTTGTCCCAAAAAAAATAGCAAAATCTTTAGAAAATATTTCAGTCTCTGGCTATTATCGTTTTTTGGGAGCCTATTCGAATATGGAGAAACAATATGCTCCAACCAATCTTGCTGACTTTAATCCAAAACAACGCGTTTTTTTAGGAGATGATAGTCAAATTCCACAGTTAATGCTAAACATCGCAGGGCGACCATCTAAAACGACATCTTTTTCGACAGATTTATATTTATGGACACCGTTAACTGGAAGCAGCACAGATTATGTAAAAGGACTGAATTTAGGAGTAAATTTAACCGGCTCTCATTCCACAAAATACGGAACATTCTCTGTGAAAACAGGAGGTATACATTGGTATACTTTAAGTCCTTTTACTTTTGCTGCAAATATAGGTTACAATCGCTTTAGTATTTTCGAACGAAATCCTTGGGATCCAACCACTGCAAATGTTCTAGATCGTTATAAGAAGTTCTATACAAATGGTGCCTTAACGCAAGATGTACGATGGGGGCAACAAGCTTTTCAGGGTTTTATTTTTGATGGACTCCGCTTGCCAAAAGGGTTTTCATTTGCTTTTATGCATGGGAAATCACAATATAATGGTGGTACGCTTCCAACTCCAAATAATTTAACTGCAGGGAAATTAAGGAAAGATTTTAATGAAAGTTTTATAAGTTTAAATGCCATTTCAAGTCGCACCTTTAAAGATAGTTTAGCGCATTTGGCGCTGGGTTTTAATTTATATACTTCAGAATTTCTTTTCAAAATGAAGAATATTAGTGTTTTAGGTGAGCTTGGTTTAGGGAATTATTTTAGTCCAACAGTGCAAGGGAAATATGGGGAGGCACTCAACTTAAAAGTTCAAATCTCTCCAAAAGCTTTGGGCTTCCCTCTCGAAGTTCGCTATTTTCAAATTAGCCCACATGTTATAAATAACAATGGTGTGTTTTTTAATACCTCTATCCAAGAATACAATGATAATTTTGGAACTGTAGAAAATGAAGGAAGCCAGGTTTCTCTGATTCCTTTTGCAAGTTCATTGGTTTCAATTGGGCAACTTACAAATAATCGTCGTGGAGTAATTCTAAATGCTGATTTTTCAAACAAAAAAAATAAATTAACAATCGGCTACAGTGCTTCGAGCGAAATTATTGGACTTTCAGATAAAATATCCTATGGACATCCCGCGAATAATTTAGCGCTCTCACGTTTTTGGCGTTGGGGATTTCCAGCAAATGTTGGACCTTATAATAATTTAAATAAAATTTACCGTGGAGTTTATGAAACGGTACAAATTACAGATTCTGTTTCTGCAAAAGGATTTAACTCAATCGAAGTAAATTACAAAAGAGACTTTAAAATTTTTGGGCGAGAAATCTTGTTTTTCTATCTCGGAGCTTTTCATAATGTACAGCGTAATTTTTCACCTTTGCCTCGCTATTCAAAAGCTTCTTATTTACAAAGCTATAACCAACAACTAGAATTTTATTATTTACTTTTCCCAAAAGTTGTACTATCAAATTATTTCGGCTTCGATCGAATAATTGCCAACGAGCACACAAAGTTATCAGAGGTAAGTTTAAAACCAAAAGATCAGACTGGAAAAAGTTATGCCATTGGTGTTGATTTTTTATTGGCAAAAAATACAGGCTTATATATCCGTCATCGTTGGATGAACTATGCGGACCGAAATTTTTCCTTGGATAGATACAAGGGGACAGAAACTACAGTTGAACTAAAAATATTTTTTTAATATGAAAGCTTTATTATTTATTATTCTTTTTTCAATAGGCCTAAGTGCTTTTTCGCAGGAAGGGAAAAAAGTACAATTTGTTGGAGGAGCGAGATCCTTAATTTCACAGAGTGATTTTACTTCTGATGTTTCAGATACTGTTACTGCACCAAAAACTACCGGAGGATATGCTTTAATTGACTTGGGATTTAAAATTAATCCAAATGAGAATACAGAAGTTTTAGGAATGATTCGAATTAAAAATCAATTTGGAGGCTTTTATGGAGCTGGCGTTACCTTTGATGTACGCCAAATTCATGTAAAAGGAGTTGCAGGAAAAGTTCTTCGCTACCAAATTGGCAACATTGACTACAAACTAACACCTTACACTTTTTACAACCACAATCCTGATTTATTAGTTCAATCTTTGGGCATAAATAAAATTAAAGAAGAGGTGCTAAATTATGAGTCTTTCTACAAAAATAACAATTGGCGACAGCAAGGAGCAGCGGCAGATTTCGCCATTCAGTTTCCTAAACTCATTCAAGAATTGAAGTTTAATGGATTTATTACCCGATTAAATCCTAGCGCCTCAAATGTTTTGGAACGACTATACGGAGGTGGTAATGTAATTATGAAACAAAGCAAATACCTAACAATTGGAGTTAATCATGTGCGCGTTTTTGATTTATTGCAAACAGCAGATAATGATAATGCATATCGAAATGTTGTAAACTCTATAAGCTACGATTTAAATAAAGATGGAGAAAAAATTAAACTCTCCCTGGATGGTGAATCGGGCATGTCTAAGAGTTTTTCAACGCAAAATGCTGAAGGAGGATTGAGTGACTTTTTTATCCATGTAAAAGGACAAGTTTCCTTCAAAAAATGTGGCTTAAAGCTAAAAATGGCGTACATGGAAAATGGAGCAGATTTTCGAAGTTTTGGTGCACAATCAAAAAGAATGGACTTCAATCAAGTAAATTCTTTTTATGATCGCTACACGAATTCACAAATACTTAGGCCTTTATCTTATTATGATTTATATAATGATCCTTCGCTTTACAGCAGTAGTATTTCTACAAAAATTATGTCTTTTAATCCTTCTATAAACAATGTTTTGCCTTACGGAATTGCAACTTTTAATAGAAAAGGGTTTTATGCAGGATTTAATTATTCAGATCCTAAAAAAATCATTGCTGCAGATGTGACTTTCTATAGACTTGGAGAAATTCGTGGGCAAGGAACCACACAATTGCGTTCATTCTCATACCTTACATCAACAGTTTCTTTTAATTTATCAAATTGGATGCATTGGAAGAAAAAACAAGTATTTCAACTTGGATTGGCATACCAAGAAACTAATCGAAGTAGTCAATTTACCTTTGAACAAATTATTTTAAAATCATTAACTGCTTCACTTGGTCTTGAATTAGAAATTTGTCCTGATTTATATTTATTAGGCTCGGCTTTTTTATTCTCAAGTAAAGGAAATGAATCTATGCCTGTTCGAACTCCTGAAGGAAATATTATTAATTTCAATGAATACCTTGTAGACGGAAGGGAAATAAATTTATCTTCTGGGATAAAATTTAATTTCTCAAAAGAAGTTTATGTTGCAGCTGTTTACGAATCAAATAAGAATAATTTCTCTGCAGAAAACCCATATAAATACAATCAAATACTTCTTTATTATATCATGAAATTTTAAGCTATGAAATACTATATAACCTTAAGCGCACTAATTCTCGTTCTTTTTTCTTGTCACAAGAAAGATTCCAAAATTGATGGGCCTTCTTTAGAAGATTTAAACGGACAGTTCTCTGTTCTAAGTCCGCTTGCAGCATCTATAGATTCTGTTGACTTCGCAAGTGGAGAAACAGTTTATTTTACTGCCTTATTTTCAAAAACATCAGAATGGAATTTAAAAATAACCGGCTTAGTTTCTGGGGCAGTTAAAACAATGACAGGTACAAGTAATGAACTCAATGCAAGTTCTTCACTTTGGAGTGGTGAAACGACCAATCTGCCAATTTTTAAAAATGAAAACTGTAAAGTAGAACTAACATTTCCCAATGAAACAGATACCTTAATTACCTATGTTAAAGTACTACAAGCAAAAGTAAATTCAGGTTTTCTTATATCAGATTTTGAAAATGGGTTTAATAGCGGATGGACATCATTTATTCAGTCTGGAGCCAACATGAATTTCCAAGTGCTTTCTGATGCAAGTTCCCCACAAGGAAATAAATACTATAATATGGCTGGAACAGTTAATTGGGATTGGTTAATTGGATATGTATACTTTAAATCTACTGCATATGGAGGAGCTCCCGCTTTCCCCTTGAGTGCAAACCCAAATAGTGTTTATTTTAATGTGATGATTTATGGTGAATCTGGAACAACAAATAGCATTGTGCTTTTTCAATTTGAAGAAGATGAAAATAGTGATGGGATATTTACTGCTGCAAGTGAAGACATGTACGCTAAGGAAATTAAAGTTGATTGGGCCGGATGGAAACTTGTCTCCATCAAATATAGCGATTTAGAATACTTAGTAAATGGCGTTCCTGCAACTCCAAATGGAAATGGAACTCACGATTCAAACAAAATTAAAACTATAAATATGCTTCATTTAGCAAATCCAAATTCAGGGTTTGCAAAATCCAAGTTAGATTATATCATTTTTACAGAAAATGGGCCATTGGTTCCTTAAAATAACATGAAAAAACTTTCTTTCTTCTTTGTTTTCTGTAGGCTAGTTTCTTGGTCTCAAGATCTTCCGAAACAAAAAACACTTCTTTTAGAAGAAGTAACAATCCTAGAAAAAAATTACGGCTTTAAAAAAGTAGGCCTTTACGATGAAG
This sequence comes from Flavobacteriales bacterium, assembly GCA_009926125.1. GTDB lineage: Bacteria > Bacteroidota > Bacteroidia > Flavobacteriales_D > Crocinitomicaceae > UBA952. Next base: position 7,639 of record RFPM01000006.1, read on the forward strand.
AGGAAGCAAAATCGTATTCAATTAAAGGGTTTTCCCAACTTTCTATTTTCGACAATGATTTCTCAGATGAAGTTTGGTCGACAAAAAATACATCTTGTATTAAATTAAACTTAAAAGAAGATGAAAAAGATAAATTTTTAAGTGTGAAATGGAACAAAGACCAAGATGGCTGTGATTGGGTTGGAATGGGCTTTGGTTGGGATATGTGGGCTGGAAAAGACATGAATTTTGTAAAAGATACGCTTGCAATGGAATTAGAAGTTCGTGCAATAGGAAAATCATTTACCAATATTCCCTGGGCGTTCTGTTTTGAAGATTATTCTGGCGCTCAAGCATGGTTAGGCTACAATAAATCTTTTTTGCTAGCAAATGAAATTACGTCAAATTGGACAAAAGTCCGGATTCCTTTCTCCTTGTTTCCTTTTGAAGAAAATAATTTTGATTTGTTCAATGTAAAACAACTAATGGTTCAAGTTTTTGGAGAAGGATCCATAGAGATTAATTCTATAAAACTAGTTCCTAATTCTAGTAAATTACGTTCTGAAGTAACTTGTCTCAAAGTCAATGAAAAAATAGAACTTGGAAAGAATGAAAACTGGAATATTGCTGTAGCTAATTCTTTTGGTTCTGGACATTCCTTTGCTACTTTATATACAAAAGATTCGTTATTTATCGCTGTAAAAGTTATTGATGCTACACCACAAGTCAACAGCGAAAAAGATGAAAAATTATGGAATGGAGATGCGATAGAAATTGCTTTTTCTACCAATCCACAGGCAGACCCAAAAAGAAAATCATTCTTGCTCAGCGATCAACATTTAGGAATTAATTGTGGCGCTACTCCCTATGTTTGGGATTGGAAAGAAAATAAACGCATGGAAAAAGTAAAATTTGTCTATTCAAAAACTGCTGATGGCTATTTTCTTGAACTTGCAGTTCCTGTAACAGAATTATTTAAAACTAAATTACTTCCTGAAGCTGCATATGGCTTCGAAATTGCTGTAGATTTAAGTGGAGCTGATGGCAAAAGAAGTCGGCAAGAAAGGTGGAACAGCATTTATGCTGAAGGATTTCATTTGTCTCCAAGCAAATGGGGGACTTTAATTTGTGAATAACAAAGTTATTTGTTCACTATAACACATAGGCATTTAATGACATTGCAATGCATACCCAAATAAGATAAGGGAGAATAAGAAATGTTGCCGGAGAAGTTAATGTTAATCTAAGATGTTTGTTTATCAATATTAGTGTCATAAATAATAGAATTAGCAATAGGAGCCCTAATAAAATCTCGTGAAAATTAAAAAAAACAGGATTCCAAGCTATATTTAAAATCTATTGAAGTATAAAAAGTCCAACTGTTTTTTTTGGTAAGGGTGATGAAAACGCTCTCGCACAGTAAATAGAATAAAGAATCATAATAATTGTCCATGCTATCCCAAAGAAATAACCTGGAGGTGTCCATGGTGCTTTTTGAAGATTTATATACCATGTGTTTGAGCCAGGACTCGAGCCCATTAAAATACCTCCCAAGTACAAGCCCCCGAAATTTATTAACAAGAAGACAAAAAATAAAAGTGTTTTTTTCATCGTATTAAAATTCCTTTTAAACCAATTATTTCAATCATTTCCATACTTTCTTCACGAATAGAGTGCGCAGGAAATACAAATTGCTTATCGTACAATACATCATTTACCCAAAAACTTACCCAATATTCATTTGAAATAGCAAATAATTCTGGTAAAATAGGTTCTATTTTAGCAGCTTCATTTGGCAATAAAATCTCCATGCTATGTCGAATTGTACTTGTTTTTATCTTCTCGCCAGTACTAGGATTCTCGCCAAAACCTGTGCAAGTGATAATGATGCCTTCCATAATATCATCTCGTAAATTGAGGAGATAAATGCTGTATTCTTTTTCTCCGTCTGCTATTGTATTTTGTGTAAGCGCAATGGCAACATTTTCAACTTTAGGGACCAACAATTCTTTTTTCATTGCTTTTGATATTAATATTCTAACTAGTTACTTTTAAATTATGATTTATTCGTTTAGTATTCTGCTTGGTTTAAAATCAAATAGCTTAGCTAAATGGACGAGTAATTTGTCGGCTACTTCCTCCAAATCTAATTCTCGTCCCAATTCTTTTTTCATCGAAGTAACAGCCTTGTCATCAATTCCACAAGGGATGATATTAGAGAAAAAACTCAAATCTGTATTTACATTAAAACCTATTCCATGCATTGTAACCCAGCGAGAGCTTTTTACACCAAAAGCACAAATCTTACGCGCACGAGGTGTTTCTCCTTCAATCCAAACGCCTGTTAATCCTTCCATACGATTAGCAGAAATGCCATACTCAGCTAATGTAAGAATAACGGCTTCTTCCAAAAATCGCAGATACTTATGAATGTCTGTGAAGAATTGATCTAAATCAAAAATAGGATATACCACTAATTGTCCAGGCCCATGATAGGTAATATCTCCACCACGATTAATTTTATAAAATTTTGCTTCCTTGGCATCTAATTGGCTTTCATCAAGCAACAAATGGGCTTCTTTTCCACTCTTTCCAAGTGTATAAACATGCGGATGCTGACAGAATAATAAATGATGCTTTGGAAGTTCTTCCGTTTCTCCATTTCGGCGAGCAATTTTTAAGTCTATAGAAGACTTAAAAATAGTTTCTTGAAAATCCCAAGCCTGTTTGTAGTCGATAAGACCCAAGAAATGGCAGAGGACTTTTTGGTTATCAGACATTAAAAGTTAGATAATTCGCCTTTTAAATAATCAATAATCTCAATGTCCATAATATCCGCTTTATTCATTTCACATAAATAATAGGACGACCAATCCACTAAATGAATTAAATAAAGAGAACGTTCAATAAATGAAGATCCTTTTGCACTTAAAACATAAATTTTTCCGGCTTTTTTCTCAACAGCGGACATTGTTATTTCAAGGCGCTTCTGATTGCGAGGATGTAAATCTCCGGTACTAAAAAACACAGGCGCAAAACGATTGTCTCCTCCAGACCAACCCACTAATTCATTGTGATTCATTTCTGGAATCGTATGCTGCCAACCTAAATATTTAGCGTTTTCATTAAACTGTTGGCGCGCACGTACAATCACTCCCTCGTATTTTGTTTCAGAATAAAAAACCCCTACTTTACCAAATAAGAATAAGGCAAGATCTTTTCCTATTTCTTGGATTTCTGAAATGCTTTTACTCAAAGTATTTGCACTTTGTGACATTGTCTCTAAGTGTTTTGGAGATGTAAATCCTAATTCAGCGAAAATATGAAGTAACTGAACAAGCGAAAAAGCTAAGGCACTTCTTGGGGGATTTCCACCAGGAACAATTATGCAATCATAGCCATTTTGCGCGCAGAATGACTTTAAATTCCCACCACTTGTTATTCCAATAATTGAACAACCCAATGCATGTGCAGCATTTATACTCATAGTTGTTTCTTCGGTATTTCCTGAATACGATGAACCTATAACCAAGGTATTTTTGTTTGCAAATGCCGGTAAAGTATATTCATTGCTTAAACTTACAGGAATTTTTATTTCGTCTTGTATCCAATTTGCAACAATTTTTGCTCCGATACCTGAGCCACCTAAACCACAAATAATAATATTGTGAATTTCATTTTTTGGTGTGCGAATAGTACTTGATTGAGCAATAGCAATAGCATCATGGATATTTTGTGGGAACGCTTCAATTAATGATTTCATTTCTTATTTATTTTTTTATTTGATTTATAAAGGAATATTCCCATGCTTCTTTTTAGGCAGCGTTTCTGCTTTATTTTCTAACATTTTGAATCCAATAAGTAATTTATTTCTTGTTTCAGCAGGGAAAATTACCTCATCAACAATTCCTCGCTCAGCTGCACGATAAGGATTTGCAAATAAATCTCCATATTCTGCTTCTTTTTCCAATAATTTCGCTTGAGAATCGTCAGCTTCTGCAATTTCACGCTTAAATATAATCTCCGCTGCACCCTTTGCTCCCATTACTGCAATTTCTGCACTTGGCCATGCAAAAACAAGATCAGCACCGATACTTTTGGAGTTCATAACACAATAAGCTCCTCCGTAAGCTTTTCTTGTAATAACGGTAATTCTTGGGACAGTCGCTTCGGAAAAAGCATATAATAATTTCGCCCCATGTGTAATAATTCCTCGCCATTCTTGATCAGTTCCGGGTAAAAATCCAGGAACATCTTCAAATACAAGTAAGGGAATATTAAAAGAATCGCAAAATCGGACAAATCGGGCTCCTTTTCGTGAAGCATCTATATCTAAAACACCTGCCATTGCCGATGGTTGATTCGCTACAACACCAATTGTTCTACCTTCTAAGCGAGAGAATCCTACAACAATATTTTTAGCAAAATCTTTTTGAACCTCCCGAAAACTTGTATCATCAACAATGCAATCAATGAGCTTTCTAACATCATAAGGGACACTTATATTCTCAGGAAGAATTTTTTCTACTTGGGTTAATTTACTTTTAGAAAATTTAAATACCGAGGTTGTAGGAGCTAATTCGTAGGCATTTTGTGGAAAATAAGTTATTAAATCGCGCACATTTTTTAAGCATTCTACATCATTTGCAGCAGTAAAATGATTAACCCCTGATTTTTCTGCGTGGGTTTTTGCTCCACCTAAATCTTCAGACGTCACCTCTTCATGGGTAACCGTTTTAACAACATTCGGACCGGTAACAAACATGTAGGAGGTTTCCTCCACCATAAAAATAAAATCTGTCAATGCCGGAGAATAAACCGCGCCACCAGCAGAAGGGCCCATAATTACAGAGATTTGCGGAATAACTCCCGAAGCTCGTGTATTACGGAAAAAGATATCAGCATAACCGGCCAAGGAAACAACGCCTTCTTGAATACGCGCTCCACCAGAATCATTTAAACCAATAAATGGCGCACCATTCTTCATGGCTAAATCCATTATTCGGCAAATTTTGGCAGCGTGTGTCTCAGAAAGAGAACCTCCTAATACTGTAAAATCTTGCGAAAAAACATAAACTAAACGACCGTGAATAGTTCCAAATCCTGTGATTACACCATCTCCAGGAATACGTTGATTTTCTAATCCGAAGGTTGCTGCTCTGTGTTCAACAAAAGCACCTATTTCTTGAAAAGAGTCTTCGTCTAACAACAAGGTAATCCGTTCAGATGCTGTTAACTTTCCTTGTTGGTGTTGTTTTTCAATACGTAACTTTCCACCTCCAAGTTTTGCCTCTTCTCGTCTTTTTGTTAATTCTTGGTTTTTATCCATGATTTCTATGTGCTACAAAAATAAGCTAAAATGATGTAATTTAAGCTAATCAAGACCTTATGTTTTAGAGTTGGATGACCTAATTTTAAAAGGATAAAAGACCAAAACAGAAATAAAGAGAAAAAATACGAAGATCATCATTGTTTCCTTAAGGGGAGTAAAAAACTGTAAGCCCAAGAAAAAAGAAAAAAAAGAAATTCTAAAAAAACTTAAATGCCTATTTTTTACAAGGTTGTTAAGCTGCTTACTTCCAACAAGACCAGTTTTTAAATCTTGTTTCATGCGCAACCATTCTCCTAAAATTAGTAATGGAAGGAGAATATAACCCTGTTCAATTCCCATATCACTATAATGAATAAAATTTGAAATTTCTTTTTGGAAATGTATGTCTGGAATAAGAACTTTTAAGAAAAAATGAATTATAAATAGTTCCGAGAATAAAAGAATAGAACTCTGTGCAATAATTTTTATTTTTTCTGACTGATTTAATTCAGTCAATTTCAAGCGCCATGGCAAAAATATCGTTCTTGCAACTTGATCTAGAATAAAATAAAGCAAGATAAAATAGAAGTTCCAATTCCAGAAAAAATACCCCATTAAAGGAAAAGCTACGTCTCCAAGTAAGGCATTTATCTTTTCAGCTTGCTTCACCTCTTTTTCTTAAGAATTGCAACTCGCTCTAGACTAAGAGTATATTCTGGATTGTATTTTAATACTTTGGCATATGAAAACAGGGCATTTGTGATGTCTTTTTTGTCTTCGTAGATTAATCCAATGTTGTGATACGACTCAATGTGCTTGTTCTCGATTTCTAGGGTTTTGTCATAGTAGAATAAGGCGCTATCTAATTCATTTTCAGAAAATTGTTTGATATACCCAATTTGAAAGTATGCCACATAATACAAACTATCTAGGCGTATCATTTTTCGATATAAGCCTTTTGCTTCTGCATCTTTACCAAACAATTGCTTGGCATAAGCCAATGAATATATTACATCTGTATTTTTTGGTTGTAATTGATAAGCTGTTGTATAATATTCTATACACAGTGGGTCTTGTTTCCATTCGTAGAGTGACCCCAACATTATATAGCCTTGATAAAACTCAGGGTCTTGCTGCACTGCTGTCTCGTAAGATGAAACAGCTAATTTAAAATTCCCCAGTAATCTATAAATACTTCCTTTTAGAATGTATGCATCGCGAAAACGGGGATTAATTTTTAGCGCTTTATTAATGAATTTAAAAGCAGAATCATAATCCTCAAGAATGCAATAAACATTCGCTAAACCGACTAAAGCCTTTGGATTTTTAGTGTCCTTTTTGATGATAATAAGATAATTTCTTTGGGCATTAAAAATATCAGCAACTAATCTATTTGATTTATTAATAAGTGCTTCAGCATATAACAAGCGACAATCTAAACGAGTGCTATCCATTCGGAATGCTTTTGCTCCATCTGCCATAGCAGAAGCATAATCCATTTTTGAAATTGCTTGATTTCCATGACGGATAATTAACTCAAGACTATCAGGATAGCGAACTAAGAGACTATCTAAACTCAAGTTGCGGTCGTTCTTACTATTTTTCCCTTTATCCGCACAAGATTGAAACGTCAATAAAAAGAATACCAAAAAATAGATTATGAAATTCATATTACAAAAATAATGATTTTGAATTGGTTTAAATGTTCTGTAAATTTGCAGAAATTAAATATTCTTATGATTTATAGAGTTTTTCTTCTCTTTTGTTTATTTTTCTTGAATACATCTCGCGTATTTTCGCAAGGTTGCTCACAATGTAAACTCCTTGCAGAACAAGGCAGTCAGGCAGATGAGAGTTCATTTGGATCAAATATAAATTTTGGTATTCTTTATTTAATGATAATTCCTTATTTGCTTCTTTTATTTTTATTTAGAAAGCAAATTATTGACTTCGCAAAGAATTTGTTTTTAAAAACCAGCTAGATTTTTTTTAGAACCTAGCTGTTACCCCTGCCATCACTTGGATAGGTTGAACAGGGTAATTGTACCATCGGTAATATTGTTGGGATGCTAAATTATTAATTTGCAGAAAAGCACTTACTCTCGTATTATAACGGTATTCAAGCCCAAAATTTATATCGACAATAGCCCCTAAAGGTTTAGCATACTGCCCATTTTCTTCTACTATAGATTCGCCTGGTCCATAAACCTTCGCCTTTCTTCCTGTTTCTATTTTTGCACTTAAATTCAGTAAAAATTTATCGTAAAGGTTGTAAGAACCCCTTAAAATAAACTGGAATTGCGGTAAATTCCATGCAAATGCTTCATTTTTAGTTTGGTATGAATAAAATCGGCCAATCAAGTCGAACTTAAATTTTTCATTTTGCTGGTATGAACCTGAAGCTTCAAGTTTTGTCAAAGTGAGTGTATCATATATAATATTAAATTTATTGAAAGTAGTAGAATCAGAAACATATAGAGCTTTATTTAAAATTCTAGAGGAACTTCCATTGATATTAAAACTTAACTTACTACTTAAAGTGCCTTTAAATCCAGCATATATGTCATTGGGGTTATGTTCGTTTTGAATCGTAAGATTTGATATTAAATATGGGTTTTCCGAAGAAAAAGTACGGAGGGAGTTTTGTTTTAATCCTCCTCGAATTCCAACAAAAGGTATAAAAATATCGTTAAATAATGAATATTTTATTTCAACCTGTGGATATATATAAACCTTCGTCTTTTTTTGAATATCAATGCTTAATGCAAGGCCAACTTCAACCTTAAATTTGTTTTGGAATAGTTGTGTTAAAATACCAGGTTGGAAATCTATAATCGTATTATTTGTTACCAAGCCTGAATCACTTGGATTCAACGTTGAGTCTGCAATGCCATAACGATAAGCATTGCGCCGCAACCCTAAATTTACATAAAATGTCTCGCTTTTATAGTTGTACCAACCTTTGGTATTTAGGTAAAATTGGTTTTCCTTAGCTCTCCAATCAGAAAGTGTATCTATAATTGGTTTTTTTGTACCCAAGAAATTAAACCCTGTTGTTATTTTATAATTTAAAATAGATGTATCCCCTCTATTTCCAATAAATTCAAAGTCTGCACCAAGATTTTGATAACGTTGAGCAATTGTTTTAGCATCAGATACTACTGAATCTGGAAAACCATAAAAATGAAAGCCATCATTCAAATAATGAAGCTTTGCTCCAAGATTAAATGAAGATTGATTAATTTTTCCAAAAAGTAAAACATCAGTATGATCAAATTGCCCATTTGGAAATACTATATCGCCCCGTTTTATATTTCCAAAAGAACTTAAATGTTTTATATTTGCGCCATAATGATAAACACGAGATCGAGTAGAGTTATAATAAAATTCTCCAAGTGGCATTAATTTAGATCCAAGAGCAATTCGAGTATAAAATGGATAAAGTTGCTTTATTTTTTCTGTTGTTTCAACTGTAGCAATTGGAATTGTGTCTAAAGTTATTGCTGTAGGGTGTTGGAAAATTAACAATGGATAAGACGATACAATTGCTGCCTTAACCGTATCGATAATATCTGGAGTTGCTAAAATCCTGAAAGAGGGTTCTATTTCTCTTTTTCCTTTTCCATCTACGACAACGTCTGGAGGCTGAGCAAAACTGAACCCAAATAACACTATAAATCCAAAAAGAAAAGAGAGCTTTAACATTTTATTCTTCGTTTATTTCAATTTTTTTTAGGTCTTCCACTGGTTGTTCAATAATTACTGGATTTTTTAATTGCATAAGTTCTTCAAACAAATTGTTCGCCTCAGCTAGCACTCCGTCATCTTTATCTGGATAAAATTCTAAAACAGACTTAAGTGTCTGCTCAGCTTGAAATAAGTCGTTGTTTAAAATAAATATTCTAGCCTGAAGAATCAGTGCCTTTGCAACCCAGTAATTATAACTCGGCTTCATTTTAAGTAAGGCCTTTATTTCTACATCTGCTTGAGCATATTTTGCTTGCTTAAAATTTATTTCTGCTATAGAGAATTTTGCTTCAGAACCAATCGAAGTACTTGTATTTTTCACAAGCCATTCAAGTGGAGCAATGGCATCTTCAAAGTTTCCTAAGCGGTAATTTGATATACCACTAGAATACATTCCTTCAATTTTGATTTGTGTTGTTATTCCACCAGATTCTAATATAAATCTCGAATAATAAATCGCTTTTGTGAAATCATCGATTAAAAATGCACAACGCATAAGTCCAAGTTTTGCAGTGAAAATAGTTGTCGGTTTTGAGGCAACCTGCTCCAATTTTAGATAGAATTTATAGGCTAATTCGTAATTTTTATGTGAATAATGATAGGTGGCTATTCGAGAAGCTGCAGATTCTGAATAAACATTTGTTGGTGTTTCTAAGAATTTTTCAAAATAGTTAAGCGCACTCAAAGTATCTTTTATTTTATAGAAGCTATTCCCTAAAAAGTAATAGGTTTCATTTACAAAACGACCATCGGGGAATTTTGATAAATACACTTGAAATTTTGATATAGCATCAGTATAAGAACTATCTGCATAACTTTGAAATGCTGGGTTATAGAAAAGATTTTCTTTTTCATCTTTAGAAATATTAGCACACGGATAGCGATCTGCTATTTCTGCTGCTTTTTCTGGAAATTTTTGTGCAGCATAGACTTCCACTAATCCCTTTACAGCTTTTTCACATACATCTCTTACTTTTTCAAATTCATTAATAATTTTAATGTACTCCAACTCAGACTGGACATAGTCCCATTTTTTAAAATATAAATCTGCAATCCCAATCCTAGCATCTATTATATTAATAGATTTTGGATAAGTTGCGGCAAAAGATTTGTATAATTCCATAGCTTCATCGTATTCTGCTTTTGAAACAAAGCATCTTGCTAATTCATAGGTTCCATTCATTCTATATTTTGATAATGGATAGTCTTTCAACAAGATTCTTAAAACATTAATTTTCTCGTCTAATTCTCCATTATAGCCATATGATTTTGCTAAATAAAACAATGCTTTATCGTTCAAATCAGTATTCATTTTTAAGGCTTCCTTATAGTACTGAATTGCCAAATTATTATTGTCTTGATTTAAATAATAACAATCTGCTATTCTAAAATAAGCATCTATTTTCTTTTCTGTGTTCTGTGGATTTGATTGAAGATATATTCTAAAAGCGTTGATTGCATCTTGCGTTTTTTCTTTTGCAATGTAAGCGTAACCAATATTATAATAAGCGTCTATTTTTTGTGGCAATGCGTTTGAGCCTGGAGAACCCAAGAAAAAACGATACGCGTTTATTGCTGCATCAAAATTATTCAAACGAAAGTCTATATCTGCCATCCAATAAATAGACAAAGCCAGCATTTCTGGGTCAATTGGATAACGATTTACCAACTCAAAAGCTTTTTTCGAGTTAAGCCAATCCCCTTTTTGAAAAAGTTCCACGCCATAATTAAAAGCTACTGTTTGATAAACAGACTTTAATTGGTTATCTTTTGATGGTAATTTATCTAAAGATTCAAGTGCCTTTGAAAAATTACTCGTATTTGTATACACATTTACTAAATACTGAAAGACGTCTTTCGTTCTTGATGATTTGGGATATTTATTTAAATAATCTTCAAAAGCACGAACTGACTCATCGTATGGGTTAATGTCAACTTTAAATGAAATAACCGCAAAATTATACAAAGCATCCTCCTTTATCTCTTCAAGGATAGTCATTTCAGAAGCGCGTTCAAAAGCACTACGTGCAGGAAGTAGTTTCCCCAAAGCAAGGTAAGATTCTCCTATTTGATACATCGCAACTTGGGCCAAACTATCTTTTGTCCCTGTCACCCTATCAAATTGCCGAATTGCCTTTTCGAACTCATTTGATTTGTAATAGCAAAAAGCTAGTTCGTAACAATCATCTCGATTAGGTTTAGATTTTCGATTATAATTCTCTAAAAATGGAATAGCTGCCGAATAATTTCCCAAGCGATAATGAGCATTTCCTATAAGATGATTGACATCAGATTCATTGTCAATGAAAGTACAGTTAGTAAGTGTTGGCGCAAAATCAATCACTTCTTTGTACCGTTCTTGTTTATGATAAATTTGAGCTATGTAATAAGGGACAACTCCACAAAAAGTAGAGTCTAAGCGTAATTTTTCAAACCCTTCTAGAGCAACCTGAAGGGAAGAAGAAAGGTAATTCAAATATGAAAAAAAATACAAACTAGGAGCAGTATATTGAGATTTGCCATCTTTTGCATCTCTAAATGCATTAAATGCAACTTGTTTATCTTCGTTCTGTAAGGCGGAATAACCTAATTTGAATAAAAATTCATCGTGTAACTTTTTTTCTAATTCTTTAAAGGGAACTTTTTCAAACCAAATTTGTGAATTCACAAAATCTTCTTTTTGATAAAAATATTTACCTACTCTAAAACCAATAGTATGTTTGTAAATATTCTCTGGAAAGTTTTTGTTGAACGCTTCTAATAAAGCAATTGCATCGTTATTGTACAATTCCAGAGCTGAGAGACCTTCATAATAGTAAGCCTTTTCAACTAAAGGGTCATTTTTGCTTTGTGAACTATAAATAAATGATCGAAATTCTTCCCGTGCTGCTCCATATTGTGCTTTTTGAAAAAGTTCTTCAGCACGAAAAAACTGTACATAAGCTCCTGCATATTTATCGGTTTTTTGAGCGAAAATAACAGATGGAAGAACTAAAACTAAAGTAAAAAATAATTTCAACATCGCTTACAAATTTACAAAGTAGCTAGCACTCCGAAATTTCACTATTTCAAAAGTTTTAAACTTGACTTTGTTAAGATAAAAATGCAAATTAGTTTACCTCTTTCACATGTTTTATCAAATTTGTAAAAAAAAGATTGTGTCGAAAGTAATATCTCTTGTTAATACCCAAATTTACCAACAAAAAAAACTGATATTGGCTAATGTTTCCTTAGAATTATTTGAAACAGAATTTGCCTATCTAATCGGAAAAACAGGGATTGGGAAAAGCAGCTTGTTAAAAATGCTTTACGCAGAACTCTCCATGACAGAGGGTGAGGGTTCCGTGGCAGATTACGATCTTAGAAAATTGACTAAAAAAGAAATCCCTTTTCTTCGCAGAAAAATTGGGATTGTCTTTCAAGATTTTCAACTTTTAATGGATAGGACAGTAATTCAAAACCTCTATTTTGTTTTGCAAGCGACTGGCTGGAGAAACAAAGATTTGGTACATAAACGTGCTTTAAGTTGTTTACAATTAGTCGGTATTGAACAAAAAGCTAATGATTATCCAAATACCTTGTCAGGTGGAGAACAACAGCGCGTTTCAATAGCTAGAGCACTTCTAAATTCGCCTAAACTAATTTTAGCAGATGAGCCAACTGGAAATTTAGATCCCGAAACATCAGAGGAAATTATGCGCTTGCTAATTGCTGTAGCAAAGGAAGAAAAAACCGCAATTTTAATGGCAACGCATGATATGCAAATGGTTCAGAAATTTCCAGGAAGGATAATAAAAGTAGAAGATGGAGGAATAAAAGAACTTACTTAATCCATCATTTCACCAACTAAAGAGGTAGTTACTTGTTTTTTTACCTCATCTCTTGTTAAATTCTGCCCAAATAAATATTGAAGTTTGGTTAATGCAGCCTCTGTTGTTAAATCATTCGCAGAAATAACGCCCACTTTTTGGAAGAAAGCACTTGTCTGGTATGCGCCATGTTTAACCGATCCGGAACTACATTGAGTGACATTTAAAACCAACCCACCATTTGAAATATATGAAGAAATAAGTGCTTGTAAAATAGCAGAGCTTGGAGCATTCCCTGTGCCATATGTTTCTATTACAACAGCTTTTGTATTGTTAATATTAAATAAATCTTTGTATAACTCAAAAGGAATTCCAGGAAATAATTTTATTAATGCAATTTGATTTGAAAAAGAACTTTGAACAGTTAAGGCACTTTTTTTAGTTCTAAAAAGACGGTCATTGAGGTATTCTATATTTACCCCTGCAACTGCTAAATTAGGATAATTAGGCGATTCAAACGCTTCAAATTGGTTAGCAGAAATTTTTGAGCAACGATTGCCTCTATAAAGCGAGTATTCAAAATATACAGCGACTTCTTGTACAATCGCTTCGCCCGTTTTCTCGTCAAAAGCTGCTGCAATTTCTATTGCAGTTATCAAATTCTCTTTCCCGTCTGTCCGTATTGTTCCTATTGGTAATTGTGAACCCGTGAAAATAATTGGTTTTTTTAAGCCCTGAAGCATAAAACTTAAGGCGGAAGAAGTAAAAGCCATTGTATCGGAACCATGAAGCACTACAAATCCATCATATCCTTCATAGTTTTCAACAATAATTTGAGCTAAGTTCTTCCAATGTCCTTGCGTTATTTCTGAGGAATCTATCGGCTTAGGGAAACTAATGCTTTTTAAGTTAATATTTAGGCGTGCTAGTTCAGGAATATGATCATAGACATATGCAAAATCAAAACTACGTAATTCTCCACTTTGTGGATCTTTAATCATTCCAATGGTGCCACCTGTGTAAATTAATAAAATAGAACGCATAGTTAGTTGCTTTTAAATTTTTCAAGTTGAAATAGTTCTGTTGCATTTTGGGAAGTGACTTCTGCAATTTTAGCGTCTGAAAGTTTGTAAATTCCTGAGATTTTTTCAATAATGTATGATAAATAGGCGCTTTCGTTTCGCTTTCCTCTAAAAGGGGCAGGCGAAAGATAAGGAGCATCTGTTTCTACAACGAGGTGTTTCAACTCTACAGAATTTAAGACCTCTGTTAAGCCAGAATTTTTATACGTAATTACTCCACCTATTCCTAACTTAAATCCTCCGTAGTCTAAAATTTTATTTGCCTGTTCTAAATTTCCTGTAAAGCAATGGAAAACTCCTTTTAGAGATTCATCATTTTCTTCATCAAGAATTTCAAAAATCTCATCAAATGCATCTCGAGCATGAATGGCTATTGGCAATTTTAATTTTTTAGCCCAAGAAATTTGTGTTCGAAAAACTATTTTTTGTGCTTCAATAAACGTTTTATCCCAAAATAAGTCCATTCCAATTTCACCTACTGCACAATATTTACTTGGATTTTTGAATAAGTGAGTTTCTATTATTTTTAGTTCTTCCCTCCAATTTTCTTTCACATAAGAAGGATGTAATCCCATCATTGGAATTGTGTTTTTTTGCTCCTTTATCAGTTTTTCCATGAGAGGAATACTTTCACTATTAATATTTGGGAGTAAAAAATAATGTACGCCTGCAGCTTCAGCACGAATAAAAACTTCTGTTTGATCCTCAGAAAATTCCTCTGCATAAAGATGTGCGTGGGTGTCAATTATCATGCTCTAAAATTAATTTATTTTTCAGAAAGAAAGAGTTCCCATTTCCACGCATCAATAACGGCATCATTTATAGATAGTTTTGATCTCCATCCTAATAGATTTGAAACTTTATCACAATTTGCAAAAATCTCTACAACATCACCTTCCCGTTTCGGACCAAATGACCAATTTAATTTACACTTTGATACTTCTTCAAAACAGGAAATTATTTCTAAAACGCTTGTGCCTTTTCCCGTTCCAATGTTAACAGCTTCAAGACAACCTTTTTTATGGTCTTCTAAAAAAGCAAGCGCTTTAACATGTGCCTCTGCTAAATCCATAACATGAATATAGTCTCTTATACAAGTGCCATCTCTCGTTGGATAATCATTTCCGAAGACAGTTAAAAAATCCTGCTTGCCTATAGCAGTTTGTGTAACAAATGGCAGTAAATTACTTGGTTTCCCAAGAGGAAATTCTCCAATAAATGAACTTTTATGGGCTCCAACTGGATTAAAATAACGCAAATTAATTAAACATAATTCCGGGTGTGCTAGAAAAGTATCTTCCATTATTTGCTCGCCAATCCATTTTGTATAACCATAAGGCGAAGACGGAAGGTTTTTTGGGCTGTCCTCCGACACCTCTTTTAGCTCCTTAGGTTCCCCATACACAGTACAAGACGACGAAAAAACAAGGTTTTTTATGCCAAACTCAAGCATTTTATTAAGTATATTGATTAAACCAAAAAGATTGTTTTGGTAGTATTTTAATGGATTTTGAACGGATTCTCCAACGGCTTTATAGGCTGCAAAATGAATAATTCCCTCAAAAGAATATTTTTGGAAAATTGCACGAAGGGCCTTGTCATCACAAACATCTACCTCAATAATTTCCGGAAGAAAGCCAAGAATTTTATTCAAGCCATCCAGCACAATACGATTTGCATTTCTGAAATCATCTAAAATTATGGGGGTATAACCATTTTCTACTAGCGCCACAACTGTATGAGATCCAATGTAACCCGCTCCACCCGTGACTAAAACATATTTTGACATATTCAAAGGTAAAAATTATTTTACAGCTGCATTAATTTCATTCAGGGTGCAGTCACTAACTCTAAATCTATTTGGCGTTTTCGAGGATTTACTTGCTGAACCAACACTTGAACTTTATCTCCAAAATTGTATTCTTTCTTTGTTTTTGCTCCGACGATCCTAAACTTTTCCATATCAAAATAAAAGCGATCTCCTGGGATATCTAGCATTGCGACCATTCCTTCACAGTGATTTTCATCCATTCGAACAAACATTCCGTGTTCTGCAATTCCGGAAATTGTTCCTGAAAAAACTTCTCCAATATGATCTAAAACAAATAGAGTTTGGAAATACTTTGTTGATTCTCTTTCTGCCTCAGATGCCTTGCGCTCATTTTTAGAAATCTTTTTGCAAATTTCACTTAAATCATTTCCGTAATGGTGTTTTTGATTCGTTAATTCTTCTTGTAAAATGCGATGAACAACTAAATCTGCATAACGTCGAATGGGAGAGGTAAAATGAGAATAATATTGAAAAGCTAAGCCATAATGTCCAATGTTTACAGTATCATAAGCTGCTTTTGCCATGGAGCGAATTGCCATGGTTTGAATTAGTGAATATTCATTTTTGAAACGCACATCTTCAAATAATGCATTTAAATTTTGTGCGATTTTAGCGGGATTTTGAAGATCTAATTTGTATCCAAATTTCTCAATAAAAACAGCAAATAATTGAATTTTTGCAGGATCCGGAACATCGTGTACACGGTAGATCATTGGAAATAAATCCTTGCCTTTTTTTGGTTTAGAAAGATACGTTGCAACATGGCGATTTGCTAAAAGCATAAATTCCTCGACCAACTTGTGAGCGTCTTTTGAGGTTTTAATAATCACCTCTTTTGGATTTCCTTTCTCGTCTAATTTAAAGCGCATTTCTTCAGATTCAATGCTTAAAGCTCCTTGTTTCAAGCGTGCTTTTCGCAAAATTTTTGCGATTTTATCAATTATTAAAATTTCTTCCTTAAAATCACCCTCTTTTCCCTCAATAATTTCTTGTGCCTCTTCATAAGTAAATCTGCGATCCGAATGAATAGCTGTTTTTCCGAACCATTCAGTAAATACTTTCCCAGATGTGTCAATCTCAAAAACAGCAGAGAAGGTGTATTTATCTTCATTTGGCCGCAAGGAACAAGCAATATTTGAAAGTTGCTCTGGTAGCATCGGAATAACTCGGTCAACTAAGTAAACTGAATTTGAACGCCGCAATGCCTCTGTGTCCATTGCTGAACCAGGTCTAACATAGTGGCTTACATCTGCAATATGAACCCCGATTTCAAAATGACCATTGTCCAATTTTCGAAATGAAATTGCATCATCAAAATCTCGAGCATCTAAAGGATCAATTGTAAAAGTTGTAATAGCTCTAAAATCTCTGCGACTTTCTATCTCTTTGGAATCTAAGTTAATTGGAACAAATTCAGCTTCGTTTATTACAGCTTGTGGAAAAATAGGATCAATGCCTTGATTGTATAAAATCGAGAGCATTTCTGTATCATTCGTTCCAGGAATACCAATAACAGAACTTACTTCTCCATAAGGAATCCCGGCAGATTTCGGCCAGGCAATAATTTTAACAAGAACTTTCTCACCATCTCTGGCGCCATTCAAGTTTTCTTTTGTGATTTGGATTTCTGTACTTACGCGATTGTTATCAGGAATCAAAAGTGCGCCTTTTTGGTTGAATTGGAGCGTTCCAACAAATTGTGTTCTTGCTCTCTCCTTTATTTCAACAATTGCACCCTCATCGCGTTTTGGACCTTTTTTAAATATACGGACTTTTACACTATCGCCATTCAAAGCTTGACCAATATTTTGTGGTGCGATAAAAATGTCTTTTTCTTCACCATCACAAACAACAAATCCAGATCCTCGTTGCGTTAATTGAATTATCCCTTCAAACAAAGAATTGTTTTTTCCAAGGGAAAAAGTAAAATGATTTGTTCGTTTTAAAACAGAACTTTCAACTAATCTATTCAAAGAATCAAACACCATTTGACGGGTTGCAGGATCTCTAGCATCCACAAGTTCACAAACTTGTTTATGTGTTAATTCCTCTCCTGGCTTTCGCTCAAAAACTTTAATAAGAAGTGTGCTTATGCCCCCTTTTTTTTTACCTGTGGGCGAGGTGTTTTTACGCTTTTTTGACATAGTCTATAATTAGACGATTAAGTTTGTCGGAAATAATACAATAATGAGAAATCATTTAATGACGGATAATCACTTTTCGAGTGATTGTTTTTGATCCTGGAATTTCGATAACAACGAAATAAACACCATTTCTCAATTCAGAAACATTGATTTTCTTTGATGAAATGACAGTTTCTTTAGAAATAGTTGTTCCTAAAGCATCCATGATTTTTATGTTTGCTGCTTCTACTCCACTCGTAGTTATTTGAATATGATCTGATGCAGGATTGGGGCCAATAGTTACTGAAGCTTCTTCTTTCACTGGCTTAAGTGCTGCTGTATAACTCAATACTAAATCAACAGAGTCAGAAAAGTTAGTGCCATTATCGGAAACATAATATCTGTATTGAGCTTGCCCAGTAGTTGTCCAATCGTCAGGATTTATAGTAACTTTTAATTTCCCACATTCACTATTGTTTACATCAAACAAAACACTTGGAGTTGCTGGCGTAGACCATGGATTAGATACATTTGCAGCATAACAAGTGCCCCCGAATTGGTCAGTACAATGTCCCCAACATAAAAAATCTGACCAAGTAGTTGGAACACTGATTTTATCTCGTGTAATTCTCCATTGGTGGGTTGCTCCAGTATTATTAATCAAATCAAAAGAAACTTCAATAGGATCTGTGGTTGTAAGTGCTACTTCATGTGTTTGTCCAGAAATATCAGTGTTAGTTCCTGGAATTTCTATACTAATTGTATTTTGAGCATTGAGCCCAAAAACACAAACAAAAAAAGCAAGATATAAGAAAAGAAATTTCATAATAATAACTATCTCAACAAAGATATCATTTTAATGCTAAAAAACAAAAAACAATAAAAAATAAGATGCAAGTTTTAAAAACAAATAAAATTATCTAGAAAAATAGTAGTTTTGAACTATGCAAGAGAAATCTGTAATCATTACCGCTGGCGGACTTGGTAAAAGAATGAAAAATGCTTTTCCAAAGCAATTTATTCTTCTTGGAAATAAGCCACTTCTCATGCAGACAATTGAGTTATTTTATGAATTTGATACTACTATTGAAATTATTCTAGCGCTTCCTAAAGATTGGGTAAACTATTGGCAGGAGTTGCAAGTTGAGTACAATTTCAAAATTCCTCATACTATTGTTATTGGTGGTGAAGAACGATTTCATACCGTGCAAAATGCACTCGAAAAATGCACAGGAAAGTTTATTGCGGTTCACGATGGTGTGCGCCCTTTTGTTTCTCAAACACTACTAAAACTCTGTTTTGATTCATTACAGCAAAATTCTGCAGTTATCCCTGTTTTATCTATTAAAGAATCTGTAAGGTTTCTATCCGGTAATAAAACGGAAGCGTTGGATAGAAATCACTATAAATTAGTTCACACACCTCAATGTTTTCATGCAGAAGTTCTAAAAAAAGCATATTTACAGCCTTTTCATGATTTAGTTACTGATGATGCTCGCTTGTTAGAGCAACTGGGCGAAAAACTTTTTTTTGTGGAAAGCGAAGAGGAAAATATTAAAGTTACCACAGCTAATGATTTAAGAATAGCAATAGCAATTTTAGCTTCAAAAAAATAAAGATGATAAAACCACCTGATCTTAAAAAAGGCGACAGCATTTATATTTGTACACCAGCAAAAGCAATAGATAAAGAGCTAGTTTTAGTTGCAAAAAATGAAATTGAAGAAAGAGGATTTAAAGTAATTATTTCAAAAAATTGCTACGGTAAAAACAACTATTTTTCAGGTAGCGATGAAGAACGAAGTGCAGATTTACAGTTTGGAATAGATCATGAAGAGGTAAAAGCTATTTTTTGCGCGCGAGGTGGCTACGGGTCTGTTCGCATTTTAGATTTATTGAATTGGGCAAATATGTTGAGGGAACCAAAATGGTTAGTTGGATATAGCGATATTACAGTGTTTCATCAGCGACTTAACAAACTTGGTATACAAAGTATTCATGGAACAATGCCCTTTAATTTTGGAAGCAATTCTAATCAAGCACTTACCTCATTGTTTTCTGCTCTAGAGAATACTAATTATACTATTTCTGCAAAACTTAACGAAAGTAATTGCCCTGGCAAAGCGAATGGAATGCTTATTGGAGGAAATCTGAGTATTGTTTATAGCTTACTTGGCACGAATGATTCTTATCTTTTTGAAGATAAAATTTTATTTATTGAAGATATATCCGAGCATTACTATCAGCTAGATCGCATTCTTTTTACACTAAAAAAAGCGGGAGTGTTTGAGGCAATTAAAGGGCTCGTTATTGGCGGTATGACAGATATTCAAGATACTGAAGTTCCTTTTGGGATGAGTATTGAAGAGATTGTTTTACAGCATTTCAAGTTTCGTAAAATCCCTCTTGGCTTCGATTTTCCAGTTGGACACATTTCAGATAATCAAGCACTTATTGTTGGCGCTAATGTTCAACTTACAGTTGATGAAAAAGGGAGCCAGCTTTCTTATATAAATTAATTATAAATTAAGAACTAAAGGTGCAATTATTTGTTCTTAAAGAGTAAATTTGTAGACTTTTTATAAAGATTATTTTTATGAGTAATTCTTCCATATTAAAATCATCGATTGCCAAGAAGTATTGGATGGCTTTAACAGGTTTGTTTTTGTGCACGTTCTTAATCGGACATTTACTTGGTAATTTACAGCTAATATTCATCGACGGCGAAGAGGGTCGAAGGTCCTTTAATGAATATGCTTATTTCATGACACACAATCCTGCAATAAAAATATTGTCCTATTTAACCTATATTTCTATTCTCTTTCATGCTGCTACACACATGGCTAATTTTTGGTGGAAAGTTAAATTTACTCAAGAAATACCCTTGCACACCTACAAAATTGAATCAAAACAAGAAATGAATATCCCAAAAGGGCAGGATTTTTATTACACACATGTTCCGAGTATTCAGCCAATTCCAAAAGACACTAATTCCTTAGAAGAAAAAGGAACAGCTATTTATTATAAAAATACCAATATCAAAATTGCGGATGGCTACATTGACCTTCATAAAGTAGTAATGACCTTTTTTAGTAAATCAAACCCAAATGCGATTTTTGGAGTGCTTTTTTATGTTCTTTCAATGCTTGTTCTTGCTTTCCATTTATGGCATGGATTTGCTTCTGCATTTCAATCTTTAGGTGTTAATCACGCCAAATGGACACCAATCATCAAAAATTTGGGTAAAGGATTTGCAGTATTTGTTCCGCTTCTTTTTGCGCTTATTCCCATTTTAATTTATTTGAATAACTAAGAAAAATTTAAAGTATGTCGAAGTTAAATTCTAAAATTCCAGAAGGCCCAATAGCAAATAAGTGGACGGAGCATAAGAACCACATGAAATTAGTGGCGCCAAATAATCGCCCTAAAATTGATGTGATTGTTGTAGGAACGGGTTTAGCTGGAGCATCTGCTGCTGCATCTCTGGGAGAAATGGGCTATAATGTTAAGGCATTTTGTTTTCAGGATTCTCCAAGACGTGCTCATTCAATTGCAGCACAAGGTGGAATTAACGCAGCAAAAAATTATCAAAATGATGGCGATTCTGTTTACCGTCTTTTTTATGATACTATAAAAGGAGGAGATTACCGTGCCCGTGAAGCAAATGTGCATCGCTTAGCAGAAGTTTCAGGAAATATTATCGATCAATGTGTCGCTCAAGGGGTTCCTTTTGCAAGAGAATATGGAGGTTTATTAGATAATCGCTCATTTGGTGGCACGCAAGTTCAACGAACATTTTATGCTGCAGGACAAACTGGGCAACAGTTATTATTAGGCGCCTATTCTGCCTTATCTCGCCAAATTGGCTTAGGTCGTGTTGAAATGTATAACCGTCACGAGATGATGGATATTGTAACCATAGAAGGAAAAGCCAGGGGAATAATTGCGCGGAACTTAGTAACAGGAGAAATTGAAAGACATGCAGCTCATGCTGTTGTAATTGCAAGCGGTGGATATGGAAATGTCTATTTTCTATCTACAAATGCAATGGGAAGTAACGTTTCTGCAGCATGGAAAATTCATAAACGCGGTGCGAAATTTGCAAATCCTTGTTTCGTTCAAATTCACCCGACCTGTGTCCCTGTTCATGGCGTGAACCAATCAAAATTAACATTGATGTCGGAATCATTGCGTAATTCCGGGAGAATTTGGGTTCCAAAGAAAAAAGAAGATGCAGAAGCAATTCGAGCTGGACAATTAAAACCAACACAAATTGTGGAAGAAGAAAGAGATTATTTCTTGGAAAGAAGGTATCCCGCTTTTGGAAATCTTGTTCCCCGAGATGTAGCTTCCAGAGCTGCAAAAGAACGTTGCGATGAAGGTTTTGGAATTGAAGCTAATGATACGAATGAAGGGGTTTATTTAGACTTTAGCTCAGAAATTATTTCCAAAGGAAAGCAAGCAGCTTATTCTCAAGGAGATCACAATCCATCAAGTGAAAAAATAACTGAATTAGGAAAGAAATGGTTGGCTGAGAAGTATGGAAATTTGTTTAAGATGTATGAAAAAATTACAGACGAAAATCCCTATGAGACGCCAATGAAAATATATCCTGCTGTGCATTATACAATGGGAGGAGTTTGGGTTGATTACAATCTTCAGAGTACAATTCCCGGATGTTTTGTTGCCGGCGAAGCTAATTTTTCTGATCACGGAGCAAATAGATTAGGAGCTTCTGCCTTAATGCAAGGTTTAGCAGATGGTTATTTTGTGCTTCCATATACGCTTTCTAATTATTTGGCAGATGAAATTAGAACAGGAAAAATTTCTACCGATACACAAGAATTTTTGGATGCAGAAAATTCTGTGAAGGAAAGTATTGAAAAGATAATTTCTGCAAAAGGAAGTAAATCTGTTGATCATTTTCACAAACGTTTGGGATTAATCATGTGGAATAAAGTTGGGATGGCGCGGAACGAAAAAATCCTTAAGGAAGCAATTGAAGAAATTGGAAATTTACGAACTGAATTTTATGCTGATGTCTATGTTCCAGGTGCGGCTGACGAAATGAATTCTGAATTGGAAAAGGCCATGCGAGTAGCAGATTTTATCGAATTAGGACAATTAATGGCTATTGATGCTTTAGAACGAAATGAATCGTGCGGTGGGCATTTTAGAGAAGAGTTTCAAGATTCCGAGGGTGAAACCTTAAGAGATGATAAGAAATACAAACATGTCGCTGCTTGGGAATACCAAGGAATGGATGTAACAAAAGCAATTCTTCATAAAGAAGAACTGGATTATGAATTTATTAAAATTGCTGATAGAAACTATAAATAAAATATAATGGATAAAAAACCTAAAGTATGGAAAATGATGTTGATTAGTTGGCTATTTGTTTATCCAGTTATCAATCTCATGTTTTTCTTAATCTTTCCTTTGATTAAAGAACTTCCTCAATTATTAGAATAAAACAACAAACATGGCAGCAAAAACAATTAACATTACATTAAAAATCTGGAGACAAAAAAATTCTAAAGCAAAGGGTGAACTAAAATCTTATGCCTTGGAAAATGTATCAACAGATAGCTCTTTTTTAGAAATGCTGGATCAATTAAATGAAGAGCTTCTTACTAAAAAAGAAGAGCCAGTTGCATTTGACCACGACTGTCGTGAAGGAATTTGTGGTTCTTGCTCTCTTTATATCAATGGACGTGCTCATGGTCCAGAAACTGGAACTACGACGTGTCAATTACACATGCGAAAATTTAAAGATGGGGAAAATATTTACATCGAGCCATGGAGATCTGCGGCGTTTCCAATCATAAAAGATTTAATTGTAGATCGAAGCGCATTTGATAGAATTCAACAAGTTGGTGGCTTTATTTCAGTGAATACCTCAGGAAAAACAATGGATGCAAATGCTATTCCAATTCCAAAATCTGATGCAGATAAAGCTTTTGAAGCAGCGGCTTGTATTGGCTGTGGTGCTTGTGTTGCCACATGTAAAAATGGTTCAGCAATGTTATTTGTTGGAGCAAAAGTTTCTCAATACGCCTTACTTCCTCAAGGGAAGGTGGAAGCAAAACAACGTGTTCAAAACATGGTGCGACAAATGGATGAAGAAGGATTTGGAAATTGTAGCAATACAGGTGCCTGTGAAATAGAATGTCCAAAAGGAATTTCCTTAGAACATATTGCCCGCATGAACCGAGAGTTTTTAAGTTGTCTGCCACCATCAAAATTGCACGAAGCGCAAAACTTTAATAACAGTTAAACCGCCAATTTCTTGTTAGCAACATCCACATCAAATTCTTTTACTATTAAAAATAAGAAAGAATAACTCTTCAACATTTTGGAAAATATTTGGAAAAATCTAAAATAAAATTAAGAATCTCGAGCATTAAAAACACTCGAGATTTCGCTACAAGTCAAAGGTGGAAGCCAATTGACAAGTTTCATAAAAACAAAAAACCCCAACAATTAAGTTAGGGCTTTGTACTCGAGGCGGGACTTGAACCCGCACGCCCATACAGGCACAGGATTTTAAGTCCGGCGTGTCTACCGATTCCACCACTCGAGCAATCGACGAGCGGGAGACGGGATTCGAACCCGCGACCCCGACCTTGGCAAGGTCGTGCTCTACCAACTGAGCTACTCTCGCTTATATTTCAAAACATCTTCTTTACGTTTAAAAGAAAATCCCTTTGATAGGGGGAGCAAATTTAAAGATTTTTTCTGTTTT
Organism: Flavobacteriales bacterium; assembly: GCA_009926125.1. Lineage (GTDB taxonomy): Bacteria > Bacteroidota > Bacteroidia > Flavobacteriales_D > Crocinitomicaceae > UBA952. Next base: position 32,265 of record RFPM01000006.1, read on the forward strand.
TACAAGTATTGCTACCAAATTATTTTTTAAGCTATTAACAAGCACAAAATAATTCCTCTAAAATTGATAATTGGAAACTAAAAGCAAAAAATTATATTAATTTTACTCTTCATTTTTACTTTCCATGAGCCGTTTAAAATCAATCAATTCAGCACTTATTTCTGTTTACTACAAAGAAGGCTTAGCAGAACTTGTTCAAGAACTTCATAAAAACAAGGTGCTTATTTATTCAACTGGCGGAACACAGTCCTTTATAGAATCTTTAAAAGTCCCCGTTGTTTCTGTTGAATCGCTTACAAATTTTCCTGAAATCCTTGGCGGAAGAGTAAAAACACTGCACCCTACGATTTTCGGAGGTATATTAAACAGACGCAACCTAGAAAGTGATAAGGAAGCAATCCAAAAACATGGAATTCCCGAAATTGATTTGGTTATTGTAGATTTATATCCTTTCGAAGAAACTGTTGCAGCTGGTGGAAGTCACGAAGAAAATATAGAAAAAATAGATATTGGTGGAATTTCATTAATTCGCGCTGCTGCAAAAAATTACCAAGATGTTGTGATTATTCCTTCTGTAAACTTTTATTCTGAATTGCTAGAGCTCCTAAAAAGTCAAAACGGAGCTACTACCTATGAACAAAGAAAAAAATTCGCTGCTGAAGCATTTCATGTTTCCTCTCATTACGATACTTTGATTCATCGATATTTTGCAGGTGAAGACTCGACTTATTTCAAAGAGAGCATTTCCAATTACGAGTCACTAAGATATGGGGAAAATCCACATCAAAAAGGTAAATTTTACGGGGATTTAAATGCTGTATTTGATAAATTACATGGAAAAGAACTTTCGTATAATAATTTATTAGATGTGGATGCAGCAGTTGCCCTTATTGAAGAATTTAAAAATGAAGGTCCAACATTCGCAATTTTAAAACACAATAATGCCTGCGGAATTGCTACAAGACCAAGTATCGAAGAAGCATATAGTCTAGCATTGGAAGCAGATCCAGTAAGTGCGTTTGGTGGAATACTTATTTCAAATGCCAAAATTGATTTAAAAACGGCAAAATTAATTAATGAACTTTTCTGCGAAGTGTTAATTGCGCCAGGATATGATCTAGAAGGTCTTGAACTACTGAAATCTAAAAAAAATAGAATTATTTTAGTTCAAAAAGAAGTGAAGTTGCCAAAATTACAATTTAGAACTATTTTGAATGGTGTTTTAGTTCAAGATCGTGATGAAAAATCTGAAAGTCGAGATGACCTAGAAGTAAAAACAACAAATGCACCTTCAGAAAATGAAATCGTTGATTTGCTATTTGCGAATAAATTAGTGAAGCATACAAAATCTAACACAATTGTTCTTGTTAAGAACCGGCAATTACTCGCAAGTGGAACAGGGCAAACTTCTCGAGTTGACGCCTTAAATCAAGCTATTCATAAAGCGAAATCATTTCATTTCGACCTTAAAAACGCAGTGATGGCAAGCGATGCATTCTTTCCATTTCCAGATTGTGTGGAGATTGCGCATAAGGAAGGAATAGATGCGGTAATTCAACCAGGAGGATCTTTAAAAGATCAATTATCCATAGATTATTGCAACAAAGAAAAAATGCGAATGGTTTTTACAGGAATTCGACATTTTAAACATTAACTTTTGTATATTTACATTTATATGCAATTTATCGCTATCATAATGCGTTTTACCTGCATAAATCACACAAAAAGTAAGAAGAAATAAACATGGGATTTTTTAGTTTTTTAACACAGGAAATTGCAATTGATTTAGGAACTGCCAATACACTAATTATTTGGAATGATAAGGTTGTTGTCGATGAACCTTCAATTGTTGCTAAAGATATACAAACAGGGAAAATTGTTGCGATTGGAAGAAAAGCGCAACAAATGCATGGCAAAACACATAAGTTAATAGAAACTATTCGTCCTTTAAAAGATGGAGTAATTGCAGATTTTGCAAGTGCTGAACATATGATTCGTGGAATGATTAAAATGATTAATCCAGGTCGAACCTTATTTCAGCCAAGTTTGCGAATGGTTATTTGTATACCTTCAGGGATAACCGAAGTAGAAAAACGTGCTGTTCGAGATTCTGCAGAACATGCTGGAGCAAAAGAAGTTTACCTCATACACGAGCCAATGGCTGCAGCAATTGGAATTGGAATCGATGTAGAAGAGCCAATGGGAAATATGATTATCGATATTGGTGGAGGCACATCTGAAATTGCAGTAATTGCTTTGGGAGGTATTGTTTGTGATAAATCAATTCGAATTGCAGGAGATGATTTTACAAATGATATTGAAGAATACATGCGAAGACAACATAATATTCTTGTTGGTGAAAGAACTGCAGAACAAATTAAAATTGAAATTGGTGCTGCGGTACCAGAACTTGAAAATCCACCTGAAGATTATGCGGTAAGAGGTAGGGATTTAATGACAGGAGTTCCAAAAGAGATTATGGTTTCTTATACAGAAATTGCACATGCTTTAGATAAATCGATTGCAAAAATTGAAGAGGCAATTATGAGTGCTTTAGAAATGACTCCTCCGGAGTTATCTGCCGACATTTTCAAAACAGGCATTTATCTTGCCGGTGGCGGTTCAATGTTGCGAGGTTTAGATAAAAGAATTGGTGCAAAAACTTCACTTCCAGTTCATATTGCCGATGACCCACTTCGCGCAGTAGCCAGAGGAACGAGTATTGCATTGAAAAATATTCACAAATTCCAATTCCTGATTCGCTGATTTTTATTCAAATTTACTTGTGTAAATGAAATCTCGTTCTTATTTTTTCACTCTTTTTGTCCTGTTTTCAGTTACCTCTTTTGCACAAGAACAAAAGTTTATTGCGCTGGATAGTTTATTTCAAATTCTTGACGAAAATAATCGTTTTATGGGCTCGCTTTCCATTTCAGAGAATGGAAAAGTTACCTACAGCAAGGCAATAGGAAAAGTAGACTTAGCTAGTGGAAAATCTTCTGATAATCTAACAAAATACCGTATTGGATCCATTTCTAAAATGTTTACTGCTTGTCTTATTTTTCAAGCAATTGAAGAGAATAAATTAAGCTTAAAACAGAACATCAATCTCTTTTTTCCAAAAATTACTGGTGCTAAAGAAATAAGCATCGGGAATTTGTTAAATCACCGCAGCGGCATTCATAACTATACAAATGATACAAGCTATTTTAACTATTATACTACTTCAAAATCTCAAAAAGAAATGCTTGAAATCATTCAAGCAAGTGGAAGCGATTTTAAACCAAATAGCAAGGCAGAATATAGTAATTCAAACTATATTTTATTGAGCTTTATTCTTGAAAAAATTTATAAAAAATCGTATGAAGAACTTTTAGATATAAAAATTATTCAGCCACAGGGATTAAAAAATACTTATTTCGGAAAGAAACTGGAGCTAGCAAAAAATGAGTCTGCTTCCTATCGTTTTTCTGGAAAGTGGGAGCTTGAAAACGAGACTCACTCTTCTGTTTCACTAGGCGCTGGAGGTATTGTTTCTACGACAGAAGACCTGCTTTTTTTTATAACTAAATTATTTGAAGGAAAAATAATAAATACTGTAAGTTTAGAACAAATGATGAAATTTGAAGATGGGTATGGAATGGGTATTTTTCCTGTCCCATTTTACGATAAAAAAGGATTTGGTCACACCGGTGGCATTGATGGATTTAGTTCTTTTCTTTATACATTCCCAGAGGAAAAGATTTCAATTGCTTTAACATCAAACGGTTCACGATTTAATAATAATGATATTGCTATTGCAGCATTAAGCGACTGCTTTGATAAGTCATTTTCACTTCCATCTTTTTATGCTGTAGCATTAACATCTGCGGATTTAGATAAATACTTGGGCTCTTATGCAAATCCTGAAATACCAATAAAAATTAGTATCACAAAAGATTATCTCTCCCTAATTGCTCAAGCAACAGGACAACCTTCATTTACTTTAGAGTTAATTGGAAAAGATAGTTTTGAATTTTCTCCTGCTAGCGTGGAAATACAATTTATACCTGATAAAAATCTGCTAATTTTAAAACAAGGAGGCGGGGAATTTACTTTTACAAGAGAATAGCTTAAAAAATCCAAAGAAATTATTGGAAAAAAAAGGTCTAATTACTTTAAAAAAATGTCTCTGATATAATTAAAATATAATTTTTTTTTTTAAATTTTTTTTTTAAATTTGAAGATTAATCCTAATTACCATCCTACATTAATAAATTAGTTATGAAATCAACGAAAAACTCAAACTTTAATAATTTATTCTTATCAGTTCTTTTTTTAAACTTCTGTTTATTCACTTCAAGCTTTTTAAGAGCTCAGAATACATCACTTAGAATGGACATGGAATGGTTGAGTTCAACCACAAATACTGCAGACTTCCAGGTTCGGATAACAAATATAGGAACTGTTCCATTTACGTTTAACAGTGTTATTGTTCGGGGTGCTCACGCTGCTGGCTTAACAACAGGAACTGTTTCATGGATAGCTTTGAATAATAATACTATTCCAGAATGGTTAGGTTGGCCACAAACGGGTACAACTGCCCTGCCTTACACAGTAAGTACTAGAAAATTAAATTGGTCGTCTGGCAATGCTATCTTTACGGCAGCAACTGCTCCCACTATTCCTATTCCAGCTGGAACAGGTGTGGCGCAACAGCTGTTACTACTATCCAACCTTTTGGCACAACAAACGGTTCAACTACTTGTGCCTCATGTTTAACATTGACAGCTCCCGCAGCACAACTATTAAATCCACAAGCAGTGCCCCCCCCATCATCATCTGTTTTAACGGGTACAGCAACAATTTGTTCAGGTTCTTCTACAAACTTAAGTGTAGCAGTAACGGGCGGTGTTTCTCCTTATACAGTAACAGTAACAGATGGGATTACTAATTTTTCCGCAACCAGCGCAAGCCCTGTAAGCATTTCTGTTAGTCCAACGACAACTTCTACCTATTCTATAGTATCTGTAACAGGAGGAGGAACAGGCACAGGAAATTCCGGAACACCAACAGTTACCGTTGTCCCAGCACCGGCTGCAACAATTAGCTATACGGGCTCACCATGGTGCTCTTCATCAGCTGTTCAGGCTGTTACTCAAACAGGAACGTCAGGAGGAACTTACTCCTCTACTGCAGGCTTGACTATCAACGCAAGCACAGGAGCCATCACTCCAAGTACAAGTACAGCGGGTACTTACACAGTAACTTATACAATAGCCGCAGCAAGTCCCTGTGCAGCACTATCAGTTACTACAAGCGTAACAATAACTGCAGCTCAAAGTGCTACTATTTCTTATGCTAGTTCTACAATTTGTGGATCTTCAACAACTGTTCAAGCTGTTACTCAAACAGGAACAACAGGAGGTACTTACAGTTCAAGCCCATCAGGATTGAGCATAAGTTCGTCAACTGGAGCAATTACACCAAATACAAGTTCACAAGGTGCTTACACTGTAACATATACACTCGCTTCTGCTGGCGTTTGTCCAAGTGTTTCTGCCTCTACAACTATAACAATTAGTTCAGCACTTACTACCCCTACAATTACTTATGCAGGCTCTCCATTCTGTAAATCATTATCAAGCCCTCAAGTAGTGACTCAAAGCGGATCAACAGGGGGTGTGTATACTTCTAGCCCTGCTGGCTTAAGTATAGATGCCACAACAGGTGCAATTACCCCAAGTACAAGTACTGCAACTACAGCTGTAGTGAATTACACAGTTACTTATACAGTGACAGCATCAGGTTGTACTTCAGTTTCAGCAACTACAATTGTTCCCATCGGGCCTATTACTTCTGGAAGTATTAGTTACACAGGCAGTCCATATTGTAATACATATGCAGTTGCTCCATCAGTTACAAGAAGTACAGTACCTTCAACAACAGGAACTTATACAATATCTCCAACAACAGGCTGGCAAATTAATCCCACTAATGGAGGGCTTAATTTGCCAAGTCTTAGTACCGCTGGAGTATATACTGTTACTTTAACTTTATCAAATGCACAAACTGGTGGTTGCGGCATTACACCATTTACTACTACTGTTACTATTTTAGCCCCAACACAACCAGTTATAAGCTATACTGGCTCTCCATTCTGTAAAACACTTTCAACAGCTCAGTCTGTAACTCAAACAGGTACTTCAGGCGGCACGTATTCCTCAACTACAGGCTTGAGTATTAGTACAAGTACAGGGGCAATAACTCCAAGCACAAGTACAGCAGGAACATATACAGTAACCTATACAACTCCTTCTGCAACTGGCTGTACATCACTTACTGCAACAACAAGTGTAACAATTACTACTGCACCAATACAACCTGTAATAAGCTATGCAGGCTCACCATTTTGTAAAACATTAACAACAGGAGCTGTTACTCTAACTGGTGCAAGCGGTGGCACTTATACTTCAAGCCCAGCAGGATTGAGCATTACAACAGGCACAATAAATCCAAGTTTAAGTACAGCAGGTACCTATACAGTAACTTATACCGTTTCGGCTTCAGGTGGCTGTGCAGCACCAACACCGGCAACAACTAGCGTTAGTATTACTACTACTCCAACTGTAACTATTGATTATACGGGCACTCCTTTTTGTTCTAGTGCAGCACCTGTTTCAGTAACTCAAACTTTAGGGGCAGGTGCATATACCGGCGGTACTTACTCCTCAACAGCAGGCTTGAGTATCAATGCAAGTACAGGACAAATAACACCGAGCTCAAGTACAGCGGGAACATATACTGTAACCTATACAATACCAGCTGGAAGCGGTTGTGCAATTGTTTTAAAAACAACAAGTGTAACTATAACCGAACTTCCAGCTGCAACAATTTCATATGCAGGCGCACCATTTTGTAAAACCCTCACAAGTGCGCAGTCTGTAACTAGAACAGGTACTGCAGGTGGGACTTACACCTCAACAACTGGCTTGAGTATTAGTTCAAGTACAGGAGCCATCACTCCAAGCACAAGTACTGCAGGAACATACACTGTTACATACACAATTGCTGCAACAGGAGGTTGTTCTGCAGTAACAACTACAACATCAGTTACCATAACGGCAGCACCGTCTGCAACTATTAGTTATTCTGGCTCTCCATGGTGTGCTTCATCAACTGCTAATCAGCCGGTAACTCAAGGAGGTACCACTGGAGGAACTTACTATTCAACTACAGGCTTGAGTATCAATGCAAGTACAGGTCTTATAACTCCAAGCACAAGTACAGCAGGATCTTATACAGTAACATATACAATAGCCGCTTCAGGTGGATGTCTTGTAGCATCAACAACAACAACTGTAACAATTACTGCAACGCCAATACAACCAGCCCTAGCGTGTTACCAAACAGCAACCTTAAATACAACAACGTGTGTATGGGTAGTAAGTGGGACACAAGCAGCACAACCAACAGGTCTTTCATGTTGGCAGACAGCAACCTTTAACACAACATCATGTGCTTGGGATGTAACCGGAACACAAGCAGCAGCACCAACAGGCTTAGCATGTTATCAAACAGCAACATTCAATACAACATCATGTTCTTGGGTAGTAAGTGGCACACAGCCTGCACAACCAACTTTAGCATGTTATGAGACTGCAACCTTCAATAACACAACATCTTGTTCTTGGGTTGTAAGTGGCACACAGCCAGTACAACCAACATTAGCATGTTATGAGACAGCAACCTTTAATACAACATCTTGTTCTTGGGTAGTAAGTGGCACACAAACAACAAACACAACAACAGTTTCAGTATCTGTTCCTTATACCTGGGCAAATAACGGCCAAACATATACAACTTCGGGAACCTATACAGGCAACGAAGTTAACTGTGTTGCTCAGGTATTGAATTTAACTATAACTTCAGCACTCAGAATGGACATGGAGTGGTTGAGTTCTACAGCAAGCACTGCAGACTTCCAGATCCGTTTAACAAATACTGGAACAATCCCTGTTAAATTCAACGCATTGATTATCCGTGGTGTTCATTCCCCAAGTATAACTACGGGAACAATAACCTGGAAAGCATTAAATGACAATACTCTCCCAGGTTGGTTAAACTGGCCAAATACTGGAACAACTGACTTGCCTTATATTTCATCTCAAAGAAAATTAAACTTCTCATCAAGCAACGGAATCTTTACTTCAGCTACTGCACAGGCAATCCCATCAGGATCAGGAGTAGTTATGGGTACATTTAGAATGTCCACAACAACAAACTGGGTGCCAAACAGCAACTTTGGTTTTGTATGGGAAATGACATCAGGAGGAGTTGTGGGTTATGTAAATGGCGCATCTACCGTTACTAATATTCAACCTTTTGGCACAGTAAGCACTGCAACGACTTGTGCTTCATGTTTAGAAGTAACAGCATCAAGTGCTCAACCATTAAACACAATTGCTCCTTTGTCAGCTGTATTAAGTGGTCATGTATCTATATGTGCAACAACCTCTACAAACTTAAGTGTAGCAGTAAGTGGTGGTCAAGCACCTTATACAGTAACAATAACAGATGGCACAAATAATTATACAGCCACAGGCGCAAGTCCGTTAAGTATAGCTGTTAGCCCAAGTGCAACATCAACATATTCAATTTCATCTGTGACAGGAGGTATTACAGGTACAGGAACAGGCTCTGCAACTGTATCAGTAACTCCTGTACCCGCACAACCAACACTTGCATGTTACCAGGCAGCAACATTCAATACATCAACATGTGCTTGGGATGTAACAGGCATACAAGCTGTACAACCAACACTTGCATGTTACCAAACAGCAAACTTTAACACAGGAACATGTGTTTGGGATGTAACAGGCACACAAGCAGCACAACCAACACTTGCATGTTACCAAACAGCAACCTTCAATACAACAAGTTGCGCTTGGGTAGTAAGTGGCACACAAGCAGCACAACCAACACTTGCATGTTACCAAACAGCAAACTTTAACACAACAACATGTGCTTGGGTAGTAAGTGGCACACAAGCGACAGCACCAACAGGACTTTCATCTTGGCAGACGGCAGTATTCAATACAACAACATGTGTCTGGGATATAACAGGAACTGAACCACCTTCTTCTTCAACTCTTAATATAACCATGTTTATTCAAGGTTATTATGTTGGTGCTAGTGCAATGACCCCAGTAAAAGCGAATCAAGGAATTGGATCAAGCTCTACAGATGTGGATGACATTCTAGTTGAATTAAGAAATCCAACAACCCTTGAATTAGTTGCTTCAGCTCAGGGAGTACTTCAAAGCAACGGAACTGCTGCATGTACATTTTCGACTTCACAAAGTGGTTCTTACTATATTGTTGTGAAACACAGAAACTCAATTGAAACGTGGAGTACTACTCCTATAACAATCGGAGCATCTTCATCATATAACTTTACTACCTCAGCTAACAAAGCCTACGGAGATAATATGAAAGAAATAGAGCCAGGAGTTTGGGCATTTTATTCTGGAGATATTAATCAGGACGAAACTATTGATATTTTAGATTTTCCTGCCATTTATGATGATAATGATAATTTTGCCTTTGGAAACTATGTTACAGATTTAAACGGAGATGGTTCGGTTGATATTTTAGATTTTCCATTGTTATTCGATAATTCAGATAGCTTTATTTATTCAGCACACCCATAGTATTTAAAAATATGAAAAAATTAAAAGAAAGCTTAATAAATAATGTAGGGATACTATTCTGTGTTTTTATGTTTTCCTTAAAGGGAATAGCACAGACTCCTCATTACACAATATGGTTAGCTAATACTTCTTCGACTTCTAACACAATGGATTTTGATGTTATGTTTTCTGTTGATGCACCTACCAACGGGGTGAAATTATCGGGCTTATCTGTTGGAATTAATTATAATTCCTCTATTGTTAACGGAGGCGCGTTAAGCATTGCGTACATGGGGGGAAAGACTCCTGCCATTAACAGTTTAGTTAATTCTGTAAGTTCTGCAACAGCAGGGCATCTTAGAATTCTTTCAACTCCACTAGTTATAGGGAGTGCCATAGATATTCCTGTGGGGACTTATAGATTAGGAACTTATAGGGTTACCAACTCATTAGCTTGGACATCGGCTAGCAATGCTCAATTATGGTTAAATCCTACAAATACTGGAGGGAAGACAATATCTGCAGTTAACTCGTGGCCATTTGGGGCAACATCAGGGACATCAGCTTCCTATACTGTAGCAAATTTAGGAGTTACTTTGAACTATACATCAACATCAACTCTAAGTGTATTGTTAAATGCAGCATCAGGCCCTACAGCATCAGTTTTGAGTGGTAGTGCAACTATTTGTTCGGGCACTTCTACAAACTTAAGTGTAGCAGTAACAGGAGGTGTTTCTCCATATACAGTAACAGTAACAGATGGAACAAATAATTATTCAGCAACAGGTGTAAGCCCAGTAAGCATTGCTGTAAGTCCAACATCAACTTCTACATATACTATTGTATCTGTAACAGGAGGAGGAACAGGCTCAGGAAACACAGGATCTGCAACAGTAACAGTAACCGCAATTCCAACACAACCAACACTTGCGTGTTACCAGACAGCAACCTTCAATAACACAACATGTGTTTGGGATGTAACAGGCACACAAGTAACAAACACAACAACAGCTTCAGCATCTGTATCATATACATGGGCTAACAATGGACAAACGTATTCTTCTTCTGGCACATACTCTGGTAATATAGTTAACTGTGTAGCTCAAGTATTGAATTTAACAGTT
>RFPM01000051.1 GCA_009926125.1 Flavobacteriales bacterium
AATTCAGGTTTCGAATTAACACTGGCATCGTCACTTAAAAGCACATTGGCATTCGATTGAAAAGCTGAAATTTTTTGCGCATTGGGTCGCACGAATACTTTTCCATTAAAAACTCCTGTTGCTTTTCCGCTTAGAATACCTTTGTATAATTCATTTGAATTGCAATGCGGCGCAATGTGATCTACGATAGTATGATTGTCGAGGTGCTGTAAATCTTTTAACAAGTATGCGCCATTCAAGTTTGTTTCACAGTTTTCCCCTTCAATAAGAAAAGAACTATTGTTGCGAACCCAAGCTCCTGAAATACTAAAAGTATTAAGCAGAACAGTAGAATTTCGCTTTTGAATACTATAATCTTCACACAGTAAAAATGAACTAGCATTTTCCATTTGTAATTTATCACAGGAAATACGCGCATTTTCTTCAATCAGATATTCTACAATCGGCAGGGAAAATAAGTGTTCTCCACTTGCTGTAAATTGCTGAATGAGCTTGAAAGAAGAGCCTTTTTTAACATGAATAAAAACGCGAAAAGGTGCAAAACAATTTTCTCCATGTGCATGAAATAAAAGTTGAAATACTCCTTCTATTTGAGCATTTTCTTCCACTTCAATAAAAAGTCCTTCTTGCGAATAAAGTGTGTTTAGTGCTAAAAAAATATTTTGCGTCAGATCTGCTTTTTTTCCAATTAAACTTAATTGTTGCTCGCTGCATTTTGAAAATGGGGTAATTGTTAAACCCGCGATTTCCTTTGAAAAAGAAGTGATATAGCCATTGGTTATGCGCACAATACCATTGTCTGTTAAGGGTGCCTCAACTTGCTCATTCTCCTTTATTTTTTCTTGATTTAAGCGCAGTTGAGCCAATTTCGCTAGCCGTGTATATTTCCAAAATTCAGTTTTTGTCGTTGGAAAATCTAAGTGAAACAAAGTGTTTTTTGCATCAGCTATGCTTGTCGGCGAGAAGGCCAGATTTGTTTCATTAAATTTTGATGCAAAGGCCTGTATCTTGGATATATTTTCCATTATTTCCATTTAGTCGGCATTACTTGCTAGTTCCTCCTTAATCCAATCGTAACCTTTTTCTTCCAATTCTAAAGCCAATTCTTTTCCGCCAGATTTTACGATTTTTCCATCGTATAAAACATGAACAAAGTCAGGAATAATATAATCTAAGAGACGTTGGTAGTGAGTTATGATGATCGCAGCATTTTTGGGTGAGCGTAATTTGTTAACGCCGTTTGCCACAATTCTTAAAGCATCGATGTCTAAACCAGAATCTGTTTCGTCTAATATTGCCAATTTTGGATTGAGCATCGCCATCTGAAAAATCTCATTTCTTTTTTTCTCGCCACCAGAAAATCCTTCATTCACAGAACGACTTGCCAATTTACTATCCAATTCTACTAATGCTGATTTTTCTTTTACTAGCGCCAAAAAATCTTTTGCGGAAATTGGCTCTTCTCCTCTATATTCTCGGATTTCATTTAGTGCGCTTTTCAAGAAATTTACATTCGACACACCTGGAATTTCAATAGGATATTGAAAAGCTAAAAATAATCCCTGTCTTGCTCTATCTTCAGTAGAAAGTTCTAATAAATCTTTTCCATCGAACTCTACATTTCCTTCAGTAACTGTATAATCCTCTTTTCCAGCAAGGATACTTGCCAAGGTACTTTTTCCAGAGCCGTTCGGGCCCATTATAGCATGAATTTCTCCAGCTTTAACATTTAAGTTAAGACCTTTGAGGATTTTTTTCTCCTCCACTTCTGCATGTAAATTAACGATGTTTATCATCTACTTTTTATATTAAATTATCCAACACTTCCTTCTAAGCTAATAGCTAAAAGCTTCTGCGCCTCAACAGCAAATTCCATAGGAAGTTGGTTCAATACTTCTTTGCAATAGCCGTTTACAATTAAACTAATTGCTTTTTCTTCACTAAGTCCTCGCTGCTTGCAATAAAACAATTGATCTTCACCAATCTTTGAGGTTGTTGCTTCATGTTCAATTTTTGCAGAGGGATTTTTACATTCAATGTATGGAAAAGTATGCGCACCGCAGGTATCACCCATTAATAAAGAATCACATTGAGAAAAATTGCGCGCGTTTTTGGCATTTTTATGAATTTGTACTAATCCTCTGTATGAATTTTGAGATTTTCCAGCAGAAATCCCTTTTGAAATAATGGTGCTTTTTGTATTTTTTCCTAGGTGAATCATTTTTGTGCCCGTATCAGCTTGCTGATAATTGTTTGTAACAGCCACTGAATAAAATTCCCCAATAGAATAATCTCCTTTGAGGATGCAAGAAGGATATTTCCATGTAACTGCAGAACCTGTTTCAACTTGCGTCCAAGAAATTTTAGATTTCCGTTCACAAATGCCTCTTTTCGTCACGAAATTATAAATTCCCCCCAATCCATTTTTATCTCCAGGATACCAATTTTGAACGGTAGAATATTTTATTTCTGCATTCTCAAGTGCAATAAGTTCCACAACTGCAGCATGCAATTGATTTTCATCACGCTGAGGTGCAGTGCAACCTTCCAAATAGGAAACATAGGCTCCCTCATCTGCAATTACTAAAGTTCTTTCAAATTGCCCCGTTCCTCCTTCATTTATTCTGAAATAAGTTGAAAGTTCCATCGGACAGCGAACACCTTTTGGGATATAGCAAAAAGAACCGTCTGTAAATACTGCAGAATTTAAGGCAGCATAAAAATTATCTGAAGTTGGTATAACAGTTCCCATGTATTTTTGAACCAATTCAGGGTGCTCTTTTACAGCTTCTGAAAAAGAACAAAAGATAATTCCAAGCTCACTTAATTTTGATTTGAAAGATGTAGCAACTGAAACAGAATCCATAACAAAATCTACTGCAACTCCTGTGAGTCGCATTTGCTCTTCCATAGAAATCCCCAATTTTTTCATTGTTGCTTTCATTTCTGGATCGACATCCTCCCAAGATTCATATTTCTTGCTCTGTTTCGGAGCTGAGTAATATGCTATTTCATCAAATTTTGGCTTCTCGTAATGCACATGACCCCATTCTGGCTCAGTCATTGTCTGCCAAACAGCAAATGCTTTTAAGCGGTAGTCCAGCATCCAATTTGGCTCTTCTTTTTTTGATGAAATTAAGCGAATAATATTTTCATTTAAGCCAACAGGAATTTTATCAGATTCTATATTTGTTACAAATCCGTATTTATATTCTTGATCTTGTAAATCTTTTTCTAAATCGGTTTCTGTATAGTTGCTCATTATTTGCTTTTCTCTACTTTAAACTGAAAATGATTCTCCACAACCACAAGTCCTATCTGCATTTGGATTTTTAAAAATAAATCCTTTACCATTTAAACCACCTGAAAAATCAAGGATTGTTCCAATTAAATACAAAAAACTTTTTTTGTCAACTACCACTCGAATTCCGTTGTCTTCAAAGGATTTATCTTCTTCTTTTTCTTCATTGTCGAAGGTCAATTGATACATTAATCCTGAACAACCGCCACCTTCAACACCAACACGAATAAATAATCCATCTTTTCCTTCATCATCCATTAGACGAAGTGCTTGTTTTTTTGCAGCATCTGTTACAGTAATCATGCGCCTTGTTTATTTAGATTTATTATAAATAATAATGAATTGCATTGCAAAAATACCGCTTTTATGGTATTCTCACAAATAAATCTCCTACTTGTCTAACAAATAAATGAAAATTTGGTTTTAATTTTGTTTGTTTATCCTATTTCTATGAAAAGTAAATCCAAGGAAATAGAATATGTTAGATAGAAAAAAATAAAACAAATTAAATTTTTATCTGTTAAAAGAGTATGAAACAGAGACTTTTATTTTTTTTAATACTGCTTTCTTCAATACTTCATTGTCAAACAAAGCAAGATAAATTTGCAGTTGCTTATTTTGGAAGCGGTTGTTTTTGGTGTGTTGAAGCTATCTTTGAAAGTGTTAAAGGAATCGAATATGCTGAGTCGGGGTATTCAGGCGGTAAAGTTAAAAATCCAAGTTATAATCAAATTTGTACTGGAACTACTTGTCATGCTGAGACGGTAAAAGTAGTTTATGATCCCAAACTGATTTCCTATGACGATCTACTGCGTGTTTTCTTCAACTCTCACGATCCAACAACTTTAAATCAACAAGGACCAGATAAAGGAACACAGTATCGCTCGGTTATATTTTATACTTCAAATGAAGAAAAAGAGAAGGCAAAAGCATATATTCAAAAATTGTTGGCTAATAAAAAATTTAAGTCCATCACTACAGAATGTACTCTCTTCGAAAAATTTTATAAGGCAGAGGACTACCATCAAAATTTTGAAAGAGACAATCCCGATAATCCATATGTTATTTCTGTGAGTAAACCCAGACTCAACGCTTTTAAAAAGAAACACTTAAACAAATAAAAATGAATAAAGTATTTATAATTCTTGCAGTGATAATTGGTATTTTCTTTCTTTCACAATTAATTATGTCCTTTCAATCCGATAAAATCGAAACACCAAAATATACCGTTTTAAAAAAATACGATGAATTTGAAATTCGTCAATACGACTCGATGATTATTGCACAAACAATTCTTCCTTCATCATCCTATGATGCTTCTTCAAGCATGGGATTTCGTCGTGTGGCATCTTATATTTTTGGTGGAAACGATAAAAATGAATCTATTTCAATGACTGCACCGGTATTTATGGAAATGGGCGAGAATACAAAAATGGCATTTGTAATGCCAAAGAACTACAAATTAGAGGCGCTCCCAAAACCCAATTCATTGGATGTTCAATTAATTGTAATTGTGGATATAATCCTCCATGGAAAGTTATTGGAAGAAAAAACGAGATTGCAGTGGAGATAAATTAATAATAACTAAAAGCTACTATTACTATTGTAACAAAGGCTACTACCGATCCAGCAAATCCCGCCCCTAAAGCTTTAAACCCTCCAGATCTTTTTTTCCTAGCTGCTTTCATTTCAAAACCACTCTTATAAGCAGGATTTGAATATAAAAGAGCATTATTAGGGTTCCTTGATGATTCAAGTGTAGAAGGTTTTATCAAGGGAAGAATTATGCCTGATATTAAAGGTAGTCCATAAAACCACCATGTAGCACCTAAAACAACTTCGCCTGCAATAAATCCAGGAGCTGTTTTATAATATTTATTAGCATCTGCCTCCCCTAAAGCGCTATAATCTGCGTTGTCTTGTGGTTTTTCAGTGATGACTACTTTTTCACCATTAGAAAGTTGGTACATAAAAAGTGAAGCCAATGGGGTTATTTGAACAGAATTTATTTTCCCGTCAAAACGAAAATAACTAATCATGTCAGAATCTATCTCTAGTATTTTTGCAATGATCTTATCTCCATTTTTTGTCAATAAAGTATCATTTTTGTAAAGCTGTTCAACCCTACCATTACTGTATTTAACTAAAAGAATGGTGGATTTATTCACAAGATTCACTTCACTTGAAAGGGAATCATTTGATTTGTAGGAAACAAATAAAGAGTCAGAGCCAATTATTGTTCCTGAAAAAATTAATCCTTTATTGTTTACAATTGAGTCTTGACTAAAGGAAGTCAACACTGAAAAAAGAATGATTCCAAAACTAAAAATATTCTTCATAATCATTAATTTTTTTTAATTCATCTTTTATAAGTACTAAAGCCAATTATAAGACTTACACGAGAACCTGAGTGGGTTGTTACGCCAGGTTCAGCTGGATGAAAACCGTTCCAATCTGTGTATGCATCTTTCCCTTTTGTCGTTTTAGCAATAGAAGGTGAAAAAACCAAGTTAATAGGAAATGTAACTCCCCCTGATTTAAATGAAAAGCCAGCAGCAAAAGAAACGCCAACTCCTGAAAGGGATAGATTTGGACCCATTCCAAATTCTAAACCTCTCTTTGTTCTATAACCAAACATTGCTGTAGCACTAGGAAGAAACAAGCCTTGTTCTAAGCCACCAATCATCGGAACAAATTCAAATAAAGCCTTTGAGCCATCTTTAAGCTTAAAGATTTGAGTTTCAAATTGCCAACCAAATTGAGTTATAACAGGTTGAATTGCGCCTCTATTAAATGCATCAGCAATTTTTTCTCTTGATGTACCTTGGTCTATAAACGTGCCACCAATTCGTGGGCCTCCATAGTGTTTTGATGGATTTAATACTTCGTCTTCATCTTCAATTTTAGCTTTCTTATTTTTAATATTACTGTTATTTTCCTGCTCGAAAAGTTGTTTTCTACCATCTTCATATACGATCATAAAAACTTCTGATTTATTCAAAGAATAAATTGGGCCATCTAATGTTTTTAGAAATTTTATTTGGCTTGGTGTAACTTCAGATATTTTGACTGTTAGCGTCTCACCTGTCTTCATTGTTACTTGATCTTTTTGTGCATTTATTTTTATGAATAAAGCAAAGAAGAAAGAGATTAATAGTAGTTTTTTCATTTTGAGTTCATTTTGAGTTATAAGCAAAAGTAAGCACAATAATTAAAGCAAAATAAATTGATTTCACAAATCACGGCATCTTAGTTGCGAAAATCGCAAATAAAAACCTAAGAAAAACTTTTTAGGGCTTATTTTAATTCTTTTAACGCAGTATTTAATTCATTGTCAAGAGGATTTATAGTCCTGTAAAAACCTTCTTCAGTCCAAATTTGGCGAGCAATTTCAGCTTTCAATAGTTTAGCAATGTTTTTTTGACTGTGTTGATATTCTTTAGCATTAAATGCAACTTTAAATTGCTTTACGGCAAAGTCTATGAATTCTTTGGATAGTTTTTCCTCAACAATAAACTGCTCATTAAAACTTTTTGCATCTTTCCATGAGTTTCTCTTAGCGCTTACATAATCAAATGAAAAAGCAGTAAATGCTCCACTAAACTGAAGTGAAGTTATTATAAGGTCTTTGAATACAACGTCCAGAAGGAGTATAATAACGTGCAATAGTTATGCGCAAGTTGCTTCCATCTCGCAATAAACGATCTTCCTGAACCAATCCTTTTCCAAAAGATCTTCTCCCAACAATAATAGCTCGGTCGTTATCTTGTAAGGCACCAGCTAATATTTCACTTGCAGAAGCGGAATATGCGTTAATTAGCACAACTGTTTTTGTGTTTTCTAATAAACCCCCTGAATTCGATTTATATATTTGCTCTCCGCTTTTTCTACCTTTTGTTTTCAGCATAATAAGTCCCTCCTTTAAAAATTCATCGGCAATGTCTGTTGCTGCTGTTAAAACGCCACCACCATTATTTCTTAAGTCAAGCACTAATTTTGTCATTCCCATTTCTTTCAATCGTGAAGCAGCAATATTAAAGTCTCGAGCGGTAGGAACAGAAAATTGATCTATTAAAATATAACCTGTCGTTGCGTTGAGCATGTATGCACAAGTAATGGTTTCCAATGGAATTGCTCCCCTTTGAAGTGAAAATAATTTATACTTTTTACCTCTGAGAACTTTAAATTTAACGTTTGTTCCCGCGAGCCCTTTTAGTTTTTGCATTACTTTTTCATTGGTAATTTTTTTACCAACAACAGATTTACCCTCAATTTCTATTATTTTATCCCCGGCTTTTACGCCTGCCATTTCTGAGGGTGATCCGCCAATAATATTTGTAATACAAATTGTATCTCGCAGCAAGAGAAAACGCACTCCAATGCCTCCAAACTCCCCCTCAATGGATTCATTGACTGCTGCCATATCTTTTGACGCAATGTAGTTGCTATGAGGATCAAGTTTATGGAGCATTTCGGAAATAGTCTCTTCAAAAACCCTGTCTTTATCGACTTTATCAACGTAACGATTTTCGAGTAAATCTAAAATATCTTCTAGCTTTTGGACATCGGCCGCCTTATCTGTATTATTTGAGAAACCGTGGCTAAGTAGACCCCCAAAATAAAGACCAAGGGCTAAAAAAAGAGACAACAGAAGGGGTAAGGTATAATTTGATTTTGGTGCTTCAGACATTGGAGATGTTTTCTATATGATCTATTTTAATTCCGGCATCCGTTAAAAAATCTATGCCAGAAATATCTTTGTATTTTTCTTTAAATACGACTCTTGTAATTCCAGATTGTAGAATTAATTTACTGCATTCCTTGCAGGGAGA
>RFPM01000052.1 GCA_009926125.1 Flavobacteriales bacterium
GGAATTTTATGTTTAGAATTTTGATGAAGGTTTAATTTTGAATAATTATTTTTAAATTTACAGAATATAAATTTATAAAACATAATTATGTCTATTTACAAAATCCTTTTTAGCGCTCTAATAATCTTAAATTCAAATTTAAGTTTCTCTCAAAAGATTAAAACAACTTTAAATAGTAGAGTCGATAGTACAACATCAGATGAAAAAAATCTATATAATGCGCAATGGCAAGGATTCGATATTGGATTTATGTCAACTAATAAATCAGATCAGTGGTCAAATAAAATTATACAATCAACAAGTATCGGATTAAATGTATTTGAATATAAAATTCCCTTATTCAAACAATATATTGGAATTACATCAGGTTTAGGTTTTAATTTTAAAACCTACACTTTTGGTGATGATTATTCTTTTATTTCAACTGATTATAAGATTGATTTAGTTACAGGGAACCCATCTTTATACGATGCATCTGCTACAGTAAAATATTCTACACTCAATCTTGGTTTTTTTCAAATTCCACTATTACTTGATTTTTCAACAAAGAAAAGCCAAAAGAAATCAATAAGTTTAGCAGTAGGTGTTGTTGGTGGAATTCGATTGTTTACAAATCATCGCT
This sequence comes from Flavobacteriales bacterium, assembly GCA_009926125.1. GTDB lineage: Bacteria > Bacteroidota > Bacteroidia > Flavobacteriales_D > Crocinitomicaceae > UBA952. The sequence goes on from RFPM01000052.1 coordinate 623, forward strand.
TGCAAGGAAAGTACAGTAATGGTGATAAGTTCAACAATGTTATCATAGACAATAAATATTTTCATACTAATTTACTATCATTGGATGGAATGGTGCGAGTAGCATATGGTCCTTTTGGATTATTTGGCACCTATAGTTTGAATGGGTTATTTAAAAAAGACGCAGTAGAAAAAATTAGCCCCATTTCTATTGGAGTTAGTTTTAATGCTCAAAAAACTGGATCAAAAAAAAGTCGAAAGGAAAAAAAAGTGACATTATAGAATCATCCTTTTCAGGCTTAAAATAGCTCCCAATCTTTAATCTCATTGCCTGCAAGAAATTCCTTGTAGGTCATTCTTCTTTTTCCTTCTACTTGTAGTTCAGTGATACAAATAAAACCATTTTTACATGGAAAAAAAATCCCATCAGCGTTTTCTTGAAGATTTCCTGTTAAGCTAATACCATTATTTTCTATGGGTTTTGAAGCAAAAAGCTTAACCAAAAGAATTTCATTTTTCTTGGTATTCTTAAGTTTTGTCCAAGCAGCAGGGTAGGGCGAAAGCCCCCGAATTTTATTGTGAACGTTTTCCACTGTTTCTTGCCATGAAATTTCGCAATCTTCTTTAAAAATTTTTGGAGCCGTTTTAAAATCTTTTCCGTCAAATTTATCTTGATCAATAACAGTATGTGTCTGTTGAGAAATAGAAGCAACAGTTTTTAATGTTAATTCAGCGCCTACACTCTTTAATTCATCGTGCAAATCTCCGGCATTTATATTTGAAGATATTTTTACTTTTTCCTGCGCAATTATTTTTCCAGAATCGATTGCTTCATCAATAAAAAAAGTTGTTACACCTGTTTCTTCATCTCCGTTGATAATGGCCCAATTTATTGGAGCAGCTCCCCGGTAATTTGGTAAAAGAGATGCGTGAAGATTAATGGTTCCAAAAGCGGGTATTTTCCAAACTTCTTTTGGTAACATTCGAAAAGCTACAACTACAAATAAATCAGCTTGAAGTTCTTTTAATTGTGCTAAGAAATGCTCTTCTTTTAATTTTTCTGGCTGTAAAATTGTTAAATTATTTTCTTTAGCATAGATTTTAACTGCGCTTTCTTTTATTTTTTGTCCCCTGCCAGCGGCTTTATCAGCAACAGTAACTACAGCAGTAATTTCATGAATACTTCCATGTAAAGCGTCTAAAATACCTACTGCAAAATCAGGCGTACCCATAAATACAAGTCGTAATTTTTTTACCTCACTCATACGATTTTATTTTTCCAGGGGTAGTATCTTAAATAGAGAATGGATAACAATCCCAAAACTCCAAAATAAATATATTCAACAGTCCAAATCCAATAGACATCAAAATTCCAACATTTTATGAATAAAAAGCTACAAATGGTATAAATAAATACTGTAAAAAACTCTATTAACATCGAATGAAGTGTATTTCCACTTCCATGGATTGTTTGAAAATAAACGGAGATAATCCCAAATAATAATACAGATAAAGAAATCAATTGGAGAATTTCTGCGCTTTTACGTAAATATATTTCTTCTGGATTAATCATTAAAATTAATTTTTCTGGATATAAAATTGCTCCATGAAATGTTAAAAGTAAAAAGCCAACGGTTAATAATTGAATTTTTCTTTGAATAACAGGTATTTTATCAAATTTCTTTGCACCTAAATACTGAGAGATATATGTTTTTGTGGTTCCTGCAAAGCCCCAAATTGGAACAAAGGCCAAAAAATAAATAGAGCGAATATTTTGGGAAACTGTTAAATCAAACTGCCCTTTTTGCTCTAACCAAGTAAAATAAAGTGTCCATGTTCCAAGTGCAAAAAATCCTTGTAGCATGAGTGGACTTCCTACTTTTAAAAGTTCCTTCATGGATTGGAAATTATAGGAGAAGTGAGAAAATAGACGATATTTTTGTTTTTCATCCGAGAAAAACAAATAAACTAGTAGAAAAAGCATTCCCAATCCATCTGCGATTGTAGACGCCAATGCTGCTCCTTTTAATCCCATTTCTGGTAATCCTATTTTTCCGAAAATAAGTCCGCAATCTAAAAAAACATTGCTTAATGCTGTAATTAATGCGGCAATTAATACCACTACTGTTCTTCCTTTTGCAAGAAAAAAAGCTTGAATTGCTATTGTAACCATCGAGAAAAACAATGCAAAACTTCTTATTTGAATATAATCTCCCTGTAATGCAGCAATCTCCTGATTTTTAGAATAGCCAAGAATAGCGCTCGGCATTATAAAATATAAAATGCCAAAAAGAACAGTCGCAAGAAGGCAATTCATTAGAACAGATGAACCAAATATCCTTCCGATTGCTTCGGGTCGTTCTTCACCAATTCGGCGAGCTATGATTATTTGAGCGCCATCTCCCATTCCTAATAGACACATGTACATCGTTATATATATGAGTCCGCCATTTCCAACTGCATCAAATGCTTCAGTTGAATAGCGCGAAATAAAGGCTGCATCAGTAATTAAAACAATCGATTGGATAAATCCAGAAATCATCATCGGAAGTGCAACAGCTAAAATAGTTTTGTAGCGTAATTCTAGCATTAGTCAACTTGGATTACAAGGCCTTTTAAATATTCTCCTTCAGGATGGTATGCATTTATTGGATGATCAGGACCTTGGTGTAACTGCGCAAGAATTCTTACAGTTCTTCCTGTTTCAATTGCAGCAGCAATAATTGTATGTGTGAATAATTGTTTGTCTACAACCTGAGAACACGAAAAGGTAAAAATAATTCCACCGGGCTTTATTTGTCGAATTGCATGGGCATTTAGTCGTTTGTATCCCTGAATTGCTTGGTGTCGTTTTTCGCGGTGTTTTGCAAATGCTGGCGGGTCCAATACTATGATGTCGTAATCTTCCTTTAATTCTTTCATATAGTCCATTGCATCGGCAGTAATTGAGGCATGCTTCTTTCCAAATTTATTAAGAGAAACATGTTCTTCTGTCATTTCAATGGCTTTTTTTGAACTATCCAAAGAATGCACGAGTTTCGCTCCTTGAAGCAAGGCTTGTAAACTAAATCCACCTGAATAACAGAAGGTATTCAATACTTTTTTTCCTTTTGAATAGTTTCCTAAAAGAAGTCGATTGTCTCGTTGGTCTATGAAAAAACCGGTTTTTTGTCCTAAAACCCAGTCAATTTTGTATTTCACCCCATTTTCAAGTGCTTCATGTGGTGTTTCACAAGCCCCAAAAATATAAGCATCAGCGGTTTCTAAACGCTTTGGTAATGTGTCCGCTGATTTTGAGTAAATTGCAATCAAGTCTTTTCCGAAAGCTTTCTGTAATGCACTTGATATTTCAGGTAAAGAGCGATGCATTCCGATAGAGTGACATTGGACAACAGCTACACCATTGTAAAAATCAATAACCAATCCTGGCAAACCATCTCCTTCTCCATGACATACTCTAAAAATAGTATTCTCTGTGCTAAGTAAGCCGATTTTAATACGCGAGTCAAGTGCCTGTCGAATTTTTTTCTGAAAGAAAGCCTTATCAATTTGTTCTTCTTCAAAACTTAGAATTCGAACAGCAATAGTAGCATTTTGAAAATGCCCAAGTGCCAAAAAGCGACCTTTATAATCTTGTACTTCAACAATTTCACCATCTTCAATTTCCTTTGTATCGGTAAATAGTGCACCTGAAAAAATCCAAGGGTGTTTTCTAAAAATAGACTGCTCTTTTCCTTTTCTGACTTGTAAAATAGTATACGACATAGCCGCAAAGATACGCAAAGTAATAGCGCTATATTTGTTTTGTTTTAATAAGTCCGCAGTAGAATAACAATTATTTGCAACATTCTCCTTACTTTTGATAAAAAAAACGAAACATGTCGAACAAAAGAATTTTAAAGAAAAGCTTAAACGAATTAGTTTTTGACGTTGTAGATGAGTGTTATTACATTCAAGCATTAGATTCAAGCAAAGAAAAAGCAACAGAGAAATTAATTGATGAAGCTGCAACATTCCAAGATTCAATTTTATCTCGTATGAAAAAATCAAGAGGTAAAGCAGAATTTCGTGCAATCGTTCTTGATCTTGAAAAGAAAGCCGACCACTTCGTTACTTCATTGAATGCGTTAAACGCTTAATTTACTAATGAAAACTATTAATTGGAAAAGTTGGCTATCAGTATTTGGCTGCCTTGCTTTCTTTTTAATACTATTTTTTACCGAAGGAAAATCTCTTTTTTGGAATGCAACTGCCTTAGGCGGTTTAATGATTTATTTTTGGATTTTTGAAGTAGTTTCAATTTACATTACCGCTCTTTTCCCATTAATTCTAGCAATTCCTCTTGGGATTCTTACTACTTCAGATTTAGCTGAGGCGTATGGAAATGGATCTGTTTATCTTTTTTTCGGAGGTTTTATTTTGGCTCTTGGTTTGGAAAAATGGAAAGTTCATGAGCAGATTGCAAGACGAATTGTTTCTCTTGTAGGAAATTCAAAACCACGAATTTTACTTGGGTTTTTATTGAGTACCGGATTATTAAGCATGTGGATTTCAAATACTGCAACAGCTTTGATGATGCTTCCAATGGCCCTTGCGATTATTCAGGCAATTCCTGTAGATCAGCAGAAATCAAAATTCTCTGTTTTCCTTCTTCTTTCAATTGCCTATGCAGCAAGTATCGGAGGAATGGCAACTCTCGTTGGTTCACCACCGAATACGCAAATGGCAAGTATCTTAGAGCAGAATTACAACATAACAATTTCCTTTTTCGATTGGATGAAAATTGGAATTCCTGTAAGTTTGACACTTCTCCTTGCAGTTTTTGTTTATTTCTACTTCGCTTTAGGAAAAGAACGGAATGAATTACATGATATTCATCTGGAGAAAAAACCATGGACCGTAGATCAATATCGAGCGCTTGCCGTCTTTGGTATGGTGGTTATTTTATGGTCTTTCCGTGAGTTAATAATTGGAGCAACAGGTTTTTCATACAAAGATGAAAGTGCAGCTATTTTTGGAGGCATTTTACTTTTCATAATTCCGAGTCAGTCTGAGAAGAAACCCCTCTTAGAATGGCAGGATACCGAAAAATTACCTTGGGGGATTTTATTATTATTTGGGGGTGGATTGGCCTTAGCAAAAATGCTAGAAAAATGCGGTGTTGTTTCGGAAATAACCCAAGTTTTTAGTTCTTTTCAAAATGTATCCATTACATTAATGGTAATTATCGTCGTTGTCATCGCTATTTTTGCAACAGAAATCATGTCTAATTTGGCGCTTGTAACGATTTTTGTTCCAATAGTTGCAGCATTTGCAGTAGAAGCTCATTATCCAATACTCCAATTGTGCCTTCCTCTTACATTAGCTGCTAGTTGTGCATTCATGCTTCCCGTTGGCACACCTCCAAATGCAATTGTCTTTTCTTCTGGCTTAATTAAAATCCATCAAATGGCAAAAATTGGCTTTTTATTGAATATCATTGCCACAATAATCGTTTGCTTTTTTGCTTTCTTGTTCTTTTAAGTTCATACAATAGTTTATATTTGATTAAAAATAAATTATATGAATTCCATGCGCTTATTTGATGTGCCCTATCATCAACAAAAGAATTATCAGAAAGATTCCATGTTTGTCACAAAGAAAGAAGGTATTTGGACTCCCATAGATACAACTACTTTCATCGAAAAAGCACTCCTAGTTTCTAGAGGTTTAATAGCTTTTGGGATTTCAGCAGGAGACAAAATAGCCGTTGCAAGTACTAATCGGGTAGAATGGAATATTTTGGATATTGCTGTTCAACAAGTTGGGGCTATCTTGGTTCCACTTTATCCTAACATTTCTGTAAACGATTATCGTTTTATTTTAAATGATTCAAGCACTAAAATATGTGTTGTCGGAAATAAAGAATTGTGGGATAAAATAAGCTCAATTAGAAAGGATGTTCCTTCTTTAGAACATTTATTTGTTTTTGATGAAATTGAGGGCTGCTCAAATTGGTCTGAAATCTCTGAAAAGGCAGAAAAAACTGATCCCTCAGAAGTGAAATCAAGAATGGATTTAGTAAAAAGCGGTGATTTAGTTACGATTATTTATACCTCAGGAACAACAGGAAATCCCAAGGGAGTAATGCTTTCACATTCTAATATTTTATCGAATGTTTTTGCCTGTCAAAGTCGAATTCCTGCTGATAATAATTCCAAAGTCTTGTCCTTTCTTCCGGTTTGCCATATTTATGAAAGGATGTTGCATTACCTCTACATGTATATTGGCTGCTCAATTTATTTTGGCGAATCGATGGAAACAATTGGAGAAAATATCAGAGAAGTAAAACCAGATGTTTTTTCAGCTGTTCCAAGATTAATTGAGAAAGTATACGATAAAATTATTGCAAAAGGAGACGAATTATCAGGACTAAAAAAGAAATTGTTCTTTTGGGCGGTTGCTTTAGCAGAAAATTATGAGCTAAAAGGCAAATCACCCCTATATAAAATACAATTAGCTCTTGCAAGAAAATTAATATTCTCAAAATGGAAATTAGCGCTTGGAGGAAATGTAAAAGCAATTGCATCGGGAAGTGCGGCTTTACAACCACGATTAGCGCGTATATTTTTAGCTGCTGGGATTCCAATTTTAGAGGGTTATGGCTTAAGTGAGACATCGCCAGTAGTGACAGTCAACTCATTTGACAAAGGCATCTGTTTTGGCTCTGTTGGAACTTTAATAGAACACGTTGAAGTGAAAATTGCCGAAGATGGAGAGATTTTAGTGAAAGGCCCAAATGTCATGCTTGGTTACTACAACAATGAAGAAGCTACAAATGAAGTAATGGACAAAGATGGCTGGTTTCATACGGGAGATATTGGTGTTTTTATAGATGAGAAATTCTTAAAAATAACGGATCGTAAAAAAGAGATATTTAAGACTTCAGGAGGGAAATACATTGCTCCTCAAGCGATGGAAAATAAATTTAAAGAGTCTCGGTTTATAGAGCAACTTATAGTTGTTGGTGTAGGAGAGAAATTCCCCGGGGCTTTTATCGTGCCTTCTTTTCTCTTTTTGAAGGAATGGGCTTTGCAAAATAATCTAAATTTTGATAAGCTTTCAAATGAAGAGCTTGTTTTGAATGAAAAGGTTCTCTTAAAGTTTAAGGAGGAAATAGATGAAATAAATGAATTTTTTGGTAGTTGGGAACAGCTTAAAAAGTTTGTTCTGTTGCCAAAAGAGTTTTCTATAGATGGTGGAGAATTAACACCAACATTGAAGCTCAATAGAAAAAAAATTATGGAAAAATACCAGAAAGAGTATGCTTTACTTTATGGTAATTAGTAACGATTTAAAACAAAAAAAGCCAACTGAATTCAGTTGG
>RFPM01000053.1 GCA_009926125.1 Flavobacteriales bacterium
TATTTACAAGATGAATTAGAAGCATCTTTTATGTACGAAGATACTCCCGACCAGAACAAAGCAACTCAAGATGTAAAAAAAGACATGGAAGCTTCAAGGCCGATGGATCGACTAATCTGTGGAGATGTAGGTTTTGGGAAAACAGAGGTTGCTGTTCGTGCTGCTTTTAAGGCGGTAGCTGACAATAAACAAGTGGCAATTTTAGTCCCTACAACAATTCTTTCAATGCAGCATTATCGAAGTTTTAAAGAACGCCTTAAAGATTTTCCCTGCTCAATTGATTATATTAATCGTTTTAAAGGAACAAAAGAAACTTCTGAGACTTTAAAAAAATTAGCAGAAGGAAAGATTGATATTCTTATTGGAACGCATGCTATTGTTGCAGAAAGAGTAAAGTTTAAGGATTTAGGATTAATGATAATCGATGAAGAACAAAAATTCGGCGTTTCGGTTAAGGATAAACTTAAAACAATTCGTGTAAGTGTTGATACCCTCACTTTAACCGCCACTCCGATTCCAAGAACGCTACAATTTTCATTAATGGGAGCAAGAGATTTAAGTATCATTAACACTCCACCACCAAATCGTCAACCCGTTTTAACAGAAATAATTTCGTTCGATGAAGAAATTTTAAGAGATGCTATTTCGTATGAAGTTACGCGTGGAGGACAAGTGTTTTTTGTTAATAATCGCTTGTCAAACATCCGTGAGATTTCTGGAATGATCTCAAGACTTTGTCCTGGAGTACGTGTTGGAATTGGACACGGACAAATGGATGGAAAGCAACTTGAAAAAGTAATGATGGACTTTATAGAAGGTAGCTACGATGTTCTTATCGCGACAACAATTATTGAGTCTGGAATAGATATTTCAAATGCAAATACAATTATAATTAATGACGCGCATCACTTTGGATTAAGCGATTTACATCAGTTGCGTGGAAGAGTTGGAAGAAGTATTAAGAAGGGTTTTTGTTATTTAGTTGCGCCAAAATTTAGCGTTATGACTTCAGAAGCAAGAAAAAGATTAGAGGCCCTGGTGCAATTCTCTGATCTTGGTTCTGGCTTTAATATCGCAATGAAAGATTTAGATATTCGAGGGGCTGGAAATATGTTGGGAGGAGAACAAAGTGGATTTATTTCTGAAATTGGCTTTGAGATGTATCAAAAAATTCTAAACGAAGCAATGCAAGAACTTCGAGAAAGTGAATTCAAAGAGCTTTTTGATGACAGAAATACGGATTCTTTTCAATCATTCGTACAAGATTGTGTCTTTGAAACAGATTTAGAAGTCCGCATCCCAGATGATTATGTAAACAACGTAAATGAGCGCTTAAGTCTTTATCAAGAACTTGATAATTTAAAGAACACCGAAGAATTGGATACGTATGCCCTGCAGCTCAAAGATCGATTTGGACCAATTCCAAAAGAAGTGAAAGAATTGCTTTTTTCGTTTCAATTGCGCTGGCTTGCTCAAGAATTAGGCTTGGAACGCTTGGTTATTAAATCAACTAAATTAGTTGGGTATTTTATTTCAAATTCGCAATCTGAATTCTTTGAAACAGCGGTTTTCTCTAATTTATTAAACAAGATTACAGCTATTGGAGAAGGTTATCGCTTAGTGCAGCAAAATGAAAAACTTCGCTTAGTAATTGAACCGGTTAAACACATCAAAGATGCATTTGAGAAACTTAGTGTTTTGAAAGACAATAAAGCAGAAAAACTATAAAAGATCATTCGCTAAATTTGCCAATTCTGACCTCTCCCCTTTTTCTAATTTCACATTGGTAAATAACGCTTGATTTTTTAAGCGATCGATGAGGTAAGCTAAGCCATTGCTGTTTTCATCAAGATAAGGCGAATCGATTTGATGAACATCCCCCGTAAATACAATTTTTGTGTTCTCACCAGCTCGAGTTATAATTGTTTTTACTTCATGTGGGGTAAGATTTTGAGCTTCATCAACTATAAACATAACGTTTGAAAGACTTCTTCCACGAATGAAAGCAAGTGGGGTAATTACAATTTTTCCGTTTTCTTGCATTTCCTGAATAGCCCGATTTTTTTTCTCATTGTCTCCAAATTGCGACTTTATAAACTTCAGATTATCCCATAATGGTTCCATATAAGGCCCGATTTTATCATTAACATCCCCAGGAAGAAAACCAATTTCACGATTTGAAAGCGGAACAATTGGTCGTGCAAGAATAATTTGATTGTAGCTTTTATGTTGTTCCAGTGCTGCTGCAAGAGCGAGTAAAGTTTTTCCTGTGCCCGCGACACCTTGAAGAGCAACTAATTTTACATCATCATTTAAAAGTGCATGAAATGCAAAAGTTTGCTCAGCATTTTTTGGTTTAATGCCATAAACAAATTCTTTTTCTATTCGCTCAATCTTATTTGTAAGGTGGTTGTAAAAAGCTAATGAAGAGGTTTTGCCATTTTTTAAAATGTAGTAACCATTTATTTCTTTTTTATCTCCCAAAACACCATTTTCATCGATAGCACCTTTAATAAAAATATCCCGAATTATTTCTGAATCTACATTTTCAATTCCATACGAGCTAGATCCTTTTAAATCGTCAATGTTAACTTTTCCTGTTTCATAATCTTCAGCCATTAATCCTAATGCCTTTGCTTTAATTCTAAGATTAATGTCTTTTGTGACAAGAATAACAATGTGCTTTGGTTCTTGCTCTTTTAAATACAATGCTGCATTAATGATTTTATGGTCATTTTTTTCCGCTGAAAAAACATGCTCTGCGTTAATCAATTTTGGCTGACTATCCATAACTATCCTAAATTTCCCAAGGAGTTTTCCTAATGAAATCCATTCTTGTAGTGAACCTTTAATTGAAAGTTTGTCAATAAATCGAATTACTTCCCGGGCACAAAAGTTTTTAGTGTCATTGCCAACTTTAAACTTATCAAGTTCCTCCAAAACAGTTATTGGAATGGTAACATTGTTGTTTTTAAAATTTGTTATGGCTTGGTGGTCGTGCAAAAGGACAGAGGTGTCAAGCACAAATATTTTTTCTTTTTTCAACATCTTTTTTTTATAAAATTAAATATAAATGAACCTTTAAATAAGCTGTAAAAATTAGAATATAGACAACTAAATGTTGATATTAACATTCCGTTAATTTCAAAAAAATAATAGAGACGAAGCACTCTTTTCAAGCAAAGAATAAATCAAAAAATCCAAATGCATGGTTCAAAGTTTTAAAATAGCTATAAATGTTTTTTTTCAAAAGAAAAGCTTAAAAAAAACAACGTTTTTCAGTTAATTTCGTTTAATAATTAATTATGCATACTAATATAAAACACATTTTTATTTCCTTGCTTCTGATTAGCTCAACTATTAGCTTTGCCCAATTAACTACAAATACAGGAATCAACCCACAAGCACTTGTTCAAAATACCTTAATTGGACCAGGTGTAACTGTTTCCAATATTACATTTAATGGCTCTCCAAGTTCAATAGGTTCATTTTCTGGAACAGGAACTAATCTAGGGATTGCCAATGGAATCGTGATGACTACAGGCACTGTTATTGACAATGGAAGTGGCCCCCACGGTCCAAATAATCAAGCTGGAGCTGGTCAAACAAATGGAAGCGCAGGCTCAACGTTACTTTCCGGAATTATTGGCGGTGAGCAAACCTATGATGCTGCAATTTTAGAATTTGACTTTATTCCTTATTCAGATACTGTTCGTTTTAAATATGTATTTGGTTCCGATGAATACCCTGAATTTGCGCCACCAAATAATTCTGGATATAATGATGTATTTGGATTTTTTATTGCTGGTCCGGGAATCACCGGTTTACAAAATATTGCTAGACTTCCAAATAATGGAAGTATTGTTTCGATTAATAATGTAAATGCTATAACCAATCCCTCGTTTTTTAATTTTAATGGGGATGGGACTTCATCTCCGTACAATTCATCTCCCTTTTACATTCAATACGATGGCTTCACGGATGTTTTAGAGGCAGTTTCAAGTGTTCAGTGCGGAGAGACATATCACTTAATATTGGCTCTTGCAGATGTTGGAGATGGTCAGTGGGACTCAGGAATTTTTCTTGAAGCAAATAGCTTAACATCAAAAACACCAGTTGATTTAGATTATACCATATCTCAATCATTATTTTCCAATCCTGACTGGATTGCTGAAGGTTGTGTAAATGCTACCGTTACTCTTTCTCGTCAAACAAATCTTTCGACACCCTTAACAATTCCAATACAAATAACCGGAACCGCAACAAATGGGCTTGATTTTTCGGGAGTGCCTGCAAGTATACTATTTGCTCCTGGTCAAAGTTCTGTGAGTTTTACTATAACTTCTCTTTATGACAATCTTGCGGAAGGTTTGGAGACAATAAGTTTAGTTTTCCCATTAGTAGATCCCTGCGGAAATGTGACACCCTTGATTTTAGATTTATTTATTCAAGATATTCCTCCATTGACTGTACAAATTAATACAACAACAATCAATTGCCCAGGAGAAAATGTTGTTTTGACAACAAGTATTTCTGGAGGTCTTGCACCCATTTCCTATTTATGGAATACCGGAGCTCAGACACCTACGATTAATTTCACTCCTACAGTAAGTGCATCTTATTCTGTTGAAGTTTCAGGGACTTGTTCCAATCAACCAAGTTCTGCTAATATAATGGTAACCGTTCCAGTCTTCCAACCTTTAACGATTAGTGTAAATAATGATATTACGGAAATATGCCCATATATTCCAGTACTTTTAGATATTACTCCAACTGGTGGTTCTGGAATCTACACATTTGAATGGTTAGAAAATACTACTCAAATAAGCTCACTTGACACCGTGACTGTGAGTCCATCACTTAGTACGAGCTTTGTTGCTACTGTAACTGACAACTGTGGATCAGTTGCTTCAGAGACCGTGATATATACAATAACAAGTCCTCCTTTGATTGTAACTACAAGTCCAGCTATTGAGATTTGTCCTGGAGATAGTGCTTTCATATCAGCAGTAGCAAGTGGAGGAAATGGAAATTACTATTACGTATGGCCTCACAATAACACAACTGTAAATTCTCTTTGGGTTTATCCATCTGTGACTACAAATTATGTCGTAAATGTGTCAGATGAATGTCAAACTTTTTCTGTCCCAGCAATAGCAACAGTGATTGTAATTGAACCGAATGCAAATTTTGAAATTAGTAGTAATACTTTAATGATAGGATTGCCAATTGCTTTTCAAAATACATCTACGAATGCTTCATTTTATTCTTGGAATTTTGGGGAAGGGACTACTTCTAGTTTAGTAAACCCAATAAATACTTACTACCTAGATTCCACTTATTATATTACTCTAATAGCCACTGATAATAAAGGATGTACTGATACTATTACAAAGCCAATAACAATTAAAGAAGAATTATACATTTATATACCTAACACATTTACTCCTGATGATGATGAACATAACTGCTATTTTTATGGGAGTTTTATTGGGATTAAATCTTTAGAAATTTCGATTTATAATCGTTGGGGAGAATTGATTTTTGAGGCTGCCGATTTAAATTTTGAATGGGATGGGAAATACGGTAATACTGACGTTCAAAGTGGAGCGTACTCTTGGCGCATTAATTATGTAACAATCAAAGACCAAAGTGAAACAATAAGTGGACACGTTAATGTTATTAGATAATTACTCGTTAGAAATAATTTCAAATAACTCATTTAAATTCGGCGAAATAATAACTTCTATTCGTCTATTTTTTGCTTTATCAGACTCATCAATTGGCAAAAATTCGCCACGCCCTCCTGCCATTAAAGCTCTAACCCCTTCTTCCTCAACAAATGTACTTCCTGATTTAAAAAGTAATTTTGCTTCTAAACTAACATAAATTTTACCGTTTTTTTGAACTACGGATAAGCCTTGATTTTCAAATCCTCTTAGAGCATTTGCCACCTTCGCCTTTAGCAATTGAACTGCAGCTTCTTTTTTACGAATTGCTTCTTCCAGTTCATTTACACGTTTTTCGCGCTCTATTAGTAAACGTTGTTTTTCTTTTAATTCTTGATCTAATTTCAATAAAGCATCCTCCTTAATCTGAAGCTCATTATTTTTTGCTTCTAATTGGTTTTGTAGTTCTGCTGTTTCTCTAGCGCTCAGATTTTTTAATTTATCAAATGATTTTTGCAGTGATTTATACTCGCCGTCAATTATACCATAATCTCTTAGTAATAAACGATACTTACTTCCTAAAGCAGTTGTATCTAGAATAAGCTTTGATAAATCCCTACTCGCATTGGCGAATTTTGTTTGTAAATCTTTTGAAAGGGCTTCATATTCTCCACTACTTTTTTTGAATTTTGCTAATTCTTCAGAACAAACTTTTTCACGCTCTAATAAATCCTTGTATTTCTTCGCAGGGACACAAGCTGAAAGTAGAAGTAAAACAATAAAAAATGGAAGTAGTGAGAATAAATTTTTCATAATAATTATTTTTAACAAAATTCTTGAAGAAAAGGGAATTAAACACGATTAACATAGGATACTTTTGAACATTCAATCTTTCATAAAAGAGCTATTTTTAATTCCTGTCCACAGACTTAAAGAATCTTGTTTTTTGATAACGATTTTGTTTTCTTATCTTTGCCCAATCAAAAAATTGAGGTATGGCTGAAAAAATGGCTACGATTAAGCAAGCAAAAAATTTAAAGGAATTAAATTCTGAAAATCAAGAATCTGCTTTAAGCGCATTAAAATTACTTGAAACTGATGGCAAATTAGCTCTCATAAGTGAATTATTTGAGATTTATCGTACGCAAAAAAATACAGAAGTTAAAAAAAAGATATTAGAGTTTGTCTCAAATATACAAAAGCAAGAGGCGGCAGCGGAAATTATCCGTTTAATTGAGAAAGAGGAAAATCCCATATCTAAACAAGAATTTTTAGCAGTAATTTGGAATAGTAAACTCGATTTCAGTGCTCATTTAGCCGATATTGTTTCAATAGCTGTTCATGGAGATTTTATGCAAGCCTTGGATTGTTTAACAATTATTGAGAATATGCCTGGTCCTTTTGAGGAACATCAACTTTTAGAATCTCAACTCTATTTAAAGGATTATTTAGATAATCGAAATGAAGGTGAGACTCAAAAAAATCACTTTGTAAGTGAAATAGCTTTGTATATTAAAGAGCAAAATGAAGGCATTGATGCTGATTTACTTTTTGAGTAATTACTTACAATTGCCTACTTTTACATAAAACTTAACTATGTTATTATCAATGACCGGCTTCGGGAAATCAAACGGAGTTTTTGAATCGAAAAAGGTTTCTGTTGAAATCCGCTCTTTAAATAGTAAGGGCTTAGATTTATCGCTTAAAATAGCTTCTCCATATAGAGATTTAGAAACCGCTATTCGAAAAATGCTTTCCGAAAATTTAGACCGCGGAAAAGTTGATATTGGAATTTTCATAGAAAGCACAAATGAAAGTCTCAATAATATTCTTAATAATGAAGTTGCAACAAAATACTATTCTGCAATAAAAAAATTAAATGAGTCTTGGGGAGAAGCCCCGCAAGATTATTTATCAATTGTTTTGCGCATGCCTGAAGTATTAAATACTCAGACTGCAGAATTGACAGAGGAAGAAAAAAAATGGATCTTAAATCTAGTAAATGAAACCTGCGGAAAGTTAAATGATTTTCGCGCTCAAGAAGGTGCTGCTCTAAAAAAAGAGTTTGAATTAAGAATTGGTGAAATTCGTTCGTTATTATCTCAAATAGAAGCT
>RFPM01000054.1 GCA_009926125.1 Flavobacteriales bacterium
GCGAATTTGCCAAGCTACACCCTACCAGCTTCTTTAAATACCACTGCTGCTGTCAACTATTACTATTGTGAATTAAACTTTGGTACATCCGGTGGATGTGCAATTATCACTTCTAATGTAGCTGCAATTTCTGTTTTAATAGATCCTATTTTCTCTGTTCAACCGTTAAATACACAATCTATTTGTCAGGGGGGTATAATTGCTCCTTTATCTTTTACTTACAGCGGAGGATCTGGAAATGCTACGATTGCATGGTACTTAAATGCAAGCCCACCTGTTTTAATCAATGGAATAACAACAAGTAGTTATTTGCCTATTCCATTTAATGTAGCAGACACATTCTCTTATTATGCAACACTTTCGTTAGATGGAGTTGGTTGTAATACCATTTCCACACAAATGGCCGAAATCATCGTCTACCCTACTCCGTATGCTTCGAATTTAAATGATACCATTGTTGTATGTAACCATGTTAATTTATTGATTCCATTAACAGCATCCGTTCCTTCCACTTTTATTTGGCATACCACAATCAATCCAAGCGTTACAGGTGAAAGTTTCTTAAATCAAACTAACTTTACCATAAATGATTCACTGAGTAATAACTCGATAAATCCTCAGTTTTTAACTTATACCGTTACACCAACTTCGTTCCCTTATGGTTGTGTTGGTCCTGATTCATCTTTAACTGTTCAGGTACAACCAAATATTGTATTAAATATCCCTCAAAATCTTGAAATTTGTAGTGGTTCTCCTGTTAACGGAATTCTAAATACTAATGAGCCATCCAATTATCAATGGTTTGTTTCTGTAGATAACCCAAATGTGACTGGTGAGTCGCTAATTAATAATATAAATAATGTCATTTCAGATGTATTAATTAATAATTCAACAATAAATCAACTTGTTGTTTATTCGGTTTTTCCAACATCAATTCAAGGAAATTGTCCAGGGCAAGCACAAACAATTACAGTATTGGTGAAACCACCACTTTCATTACTAAATACAGATACATTAACAATTTGTAGTAATAACAGTGTAAATCTAAACTTAGTTGCCAATACAACTTTTACTTTAAACTGGTATGCTGATCAATCTTTAAATGTTTTCAACGAAACAACTTCTGTTACAACTTCTTCAATAATAAATGACGTATTAATAAATCCAACAAATACAGTTCAGGAAGTGACTTATCATGTCACTGGTACGTCAACTATTAATGGATGCTCTACTCCAATTATCCCAATCACTGTATTTGTAAATCCCTTGCCAACTGTAAATCCAAGCGCAGATTCAAATTTGTGTCACGATTTTACGACAAATCCAATACTATTTACTGGAAATGTAACAGGTTCCGTTTATAATTGGACAGCAACAAATCCGAATGTAGGCTTACCATCTTTAACTGGGGTAAATTCAATTCCAAGTTTTTTAACAACAAATTCTGGTTTATCACCCATTTCTACAATTGTTGAAGTAACTCCTATTTTTATTAATAATAATGTTCAATGTGAAGGTCCTATTGATCAATTTACCATTACAATTAATCCTGTGCCATCTGTTTTTCCTGTTAGTAATATCATCCTATGTGAAGGAGAACTTTCAGACTCTGTAATTTTACTTGGGACGTTAGGGAGTACAATTTTTAATTGGGTAAATTCAAATGTTTCAGTTGGTCTTGCTTCTCCTGGAACTGGAAATATTCCTGAATTTACAGCACAAAATCCAACATTGCTTCCAATTCAATCAACTGTTACAGTTACACCATTGTATGGTTTAGCACAGTGTCCGGGAGGAGTAATATCATTTGATATTACAGTAAAACCAGCACCAACTATAATTCCTCAAAATGCAAGTATTTGTTCCGGTGACACTCTTGATATAAACCTAAGTGCAGATCTCCCTAGTACTTTTCAATGGTTTGCTACCCCAAATCTGAATGTTTTAAATGAAACGTATACAACTACTCAAAATACAGATATTATCAATGATCTTCTTGTACAAACCACAACTATTCCGCAAACAGTTCAATATAATGTATCGGCTATTTCAACACAATATAATTGTGAAAGTAGCCCCACCATTTTCAATGTAATCGTAAATCCACTTCCTGTACCATCATTTACGATACTTAACCCTCCATTTTGTGATCTATCACCTATTTCTTTCCAAAATAATACTACTGGTATACTTGATTTTACATGGAGTTTTGACGATGGCATTTATTCCAATTTATATAGTCCTTCACATCAGTTTCCGACCTTTGGTGCATATGATGTTCAATTAAATGCTATCAATCCGCAAACTGGGTGTGCAGATAGTATTGTAAATCAAATAATAATTTCTCCTACGCCAAGTGCAGTATTT
This sequence comes from Flavobacteriales bacterium, assembly GCA_009926125.1. Lineage (GTDB taxonomy): Bacteria > Bacteroidota > Bacteroidia > Flavobacteriales_D > Crocinitomicaceae > UBA952. Next base: position 2,368 of record RFPM01000054.1, read on the forward strand.
AGCTATTCAGACTCATTAGGATGTGATGTTTTAGATGTCACCTATACTGCAGTCTCATCCAATCCTACTTGGGACTATTTTTGGGATTTTGGAAATGGAGTAACTACACAGCAAGCTAGTTCTGTTGGCTATCAATTTGACCTAGAAGGATGTTATGATGTCTCGCTGACAGTAACAAACAACAACGGTTGCACAGCAACACAATTATATACAGATATTGCCTGTGTTTACGATAGTCCAATTGCTTCATTTAGCACAGATCAATATGTTCTTAATGAAATTGATCCTTTGGTTTCTTTTTACAATAATTCAATAAATGCTAATTCGTTTGAATGGGAATTTGGAGATGGCACAAATAGCTTTGCCGAAAATCCAACACACAGTTATCCGGAAGATGCAGCATCCTATTTAGTTACATTGGTCGCATACAATGAAATTAGCTGTACAGATTCAGCTACGATTACAATCGTAATTTTAAAAGATGTAGGTTTATATGTTCCAAATTCGTTTACACCCGATGGAGATGAGTACAATCATTCATTTTATCCAATATTAACAGAAGGATTTAAAAAAGATTCATATCACATGTCTATTTTTGATCGTTGGGGAGAGCTTGTTTTTGAATCATATGATCCGAGCTTTGGTTGGAATGGTACTTTCGGCAAAAATGGGATTCAATGTCAAATAGGAACATATACCTGGGTGATTGAAGTTATAGAATTACAATCTGCTGTAAATAGGAAATTTACTGGTCATGTGAATTTAATAAGGTAGAATAATATCCTAAAAAACCCTTAGTTTAGAATTGAATAATGTATGATGAAACCTAGAAATAGTCTTTAAGCGGCTATAATACGAAATAAATAAACGCTAGTGTTTCAGATTTTTAAGCGCTTCCTTATCATGTTTGTGTTTAAAAAAGAGAGCAAACAAAACAAGAATTACAAATGAATATCCCGCGAAAGTAAGCCAGATATTCAGCCAATCTTTCTCACCATTTGATCTTGTAAAATAAGCCGTGATGAGTATGCCACTCACATAACTTCCAAGAACTGCACCAAAACCATTGGTCATCATCATAAATAATCCTTGAGCACTTGATCGAGTTTTAGCATCAGTTGTAGTTTCTACGAATAAGGAACCCGAAATATTAAAGAAATCAAAGGCCATTCCGTAAACAATACAGGAAACAATAATCATCCATAGTCCATCGGCGGGATTTCCGTAGGCAAGAAGACCAAAGCGCAGTACCCATGCAGCCATGCTAATAAGCATTACTTTTTTGATGCCAAAATTGCGTAAGAAAAAAGGGATTGCGAGTATAAAAATAGTCTCCGAAATTTGTGAAATAGACATGATAATTGTTGAATGCTCCACTACCCATAAATTAGCATATTCGGGGATATTCTTAAAGTCGGAGATAAAAACATCGCCGTACATATTTGTCAGCTGAAGAGATGCACCTAAGAACATTGAAAACAAAAAAAACAAAGCCATTTTCGGTTGATAAAAAAGCTTAAATGCATCAAGTCCCAGAGAACTTATAAATGATTTTTTCTCAGTATCTGTTTTAATTGGTGGACAGCTTGGAATAATAAAAATGGAATAAACTGCTAATACAAGGGCAGAAAAACTTGCCAAATAAAATTGACCTTCCAGTGCTTTATTTCCAGTAAGATTTGTTACCCACATTGCCGCAATAAAACCAATAGTTCCCCAAACTCTAATCGGTGGATAATCTTTTACAACATCGTACTTATTATTTTTAAGGACAGTAAATGCAATAGAATTTGAAAGTGCGATAGTTGGCATATAAAAAATCATTGCTAAAAATATCACCCAAAAAAATGTGTTAGGATTGCTTACTTGTGGGATGAAGAATAAAGTAATACCTCCAAGTAAGTGAAGCAGTCCAAATAATTTTTCAGTATTTATCCATCTATCAGCAACAATTCCCATTAATGTCGGCATAAACAGAGAAGACAAACCAAGTGTACTAAAAACAGCTCCAAAATCTGCTGCCCCCCAATTTTTCGTTTCAAACCAGTAATTCGCAATTGTAATCAACCACGCTCCCCAAATAAAAAATTGAAGAAAACTCATTAAAATTAGGCGATTTTTGATGCTCATTGAAAAATTTTAAGGTCTTTTTTTTATTTCGTCACGCAATTTTGAGGCAAGTTCATAATCTTCATTCAAAATAGCTTCTTTCAATTGTTCCTCAAGATTTTCTAATTCTAAATTTTCTATTTCATCTTCATCTTCTATATCAGTATCAAAGTCGAATTCCTCTTGAACTTCATCTGAAGAGTTTTCTGTTCCAGCTACGTTATTTAATATACTAGATAAAGTATAAATCGGAGAATTAAAGCGGACACCTATTGCAATTGCATCTGAGGTACGAGAATCGATTTCAGTAATTTGCTTGTCTTTTTCACAGATAATTTTAGAATAAAAAACTCCTTCTTGGAACTTATAAATCAAAATTTCACGAACGCGAACCCCGTATGAAGTACAAAAAGTCTTAATTAAATCATGTGTTAAGGGGCGGTTTGGAACCATTTTCTCCAATTCTACAGCAATAGCTTGAGCTTCAAAACCACCAATAACAATAGGAAGTTTGCGGTTTCCCCCAACCTCAGACAAAGTCAAAACATATGATCCTGATTGGGTTTGACTGTAAGCAATTCCTGAAATATCTAATTTAACCTTTTTCATAAAAACTTAAATGGTAAGCAAATTAGTAATTAATTTTGGGATTCTTTGAATTTATTTATTGCAGCTGTTAGCTTTGGAATAACATCAAAGGCATCTCCCACAACACCATAATCTGCTGCTTTAAAAAAAGGTGCTTCGGCATCTGTATTTACGACCACTATAACTTTAGATCCATTTACACCAGCTAGATGCTGAATCGCGCCAGATATTCCAATGGCAATATATAAATTTGGTCTAATTGCAACGCCTGTTTGTCCAACATGCTCGTGATGTGGACGCCAGCCAATATCTGCAACAGGTCGAGAGCAGGCAGTTGCTGCACCCAAAGATTTCGCTAAATTTTCAATCATCCCCCAATTTTCTGGGCCTTTTAATCCTCTTCCTGCGGAAACAACAAGCTCGGCCTCTGGTAAGAGAATTTCTCCCTCGGGCTTCTTTGTGGAAATTACTTTTATAGCTGCAGCTCCACCCAAACCATTTGTTTCCTCAACAGGACAATTAGCGCCTGTTTTTTCAGGTTGAATGCTATTTGGTAGAAGCGAAATTATTTTAATATCTGAGGAAACTTTCACATTCCCTATTGCCTTACCTGAGAAAACATTTACTTTAACAGCTCCATCGGCATCTGGAATTGAAATCGCCCCTGCAATTAACCCAGCTTGCAAGCGAACAGACAATCTTGGGGCAACAGCTTTTCCAATTAGGTCATGAGAAAAAATAACAGTCTTTGCTCCAATATTTTGTACAACAGCAGAAATAAGTCGTGTTAATTGCTGTGGATCCTCACCATCAACCATTCTATCGACCAAAACCTTAGTTGCACCATATTCTCCTAAGCAAATTAAACTTTCAGAACTAGCTTTTCCATTTGTTAAGACCACAACCTCATTTCCGAGTTTTTTGGCATAAGTTACAGTTTCTAATGCTGCCTTCGAAAGCCCGTTTGATGAATTTACGTATACTAAAATCATTTTTTCTTTTTTAAAATATTAAATAACTTTTGCTTCATTGTGTAATAATTCGACCAACTCATCCATATTCATCGGATCAATTAATTTAACGGCAGATTTTGAATTCGGAACAGAATAGGAAACAAAACTTGTTAATTCATCCGCAGTAACTGGAGGCAATACTGTCAGAGGTTTTGTTCTTGCAGCCATAATTCCTCGCATATTTGGAATTCGTTGTTCTGCCATTCCCTTAGCACAAGATACTACAGCAGGCATTGCTACCTCAACAACTTGAAGACCACCAATAATCTCTCTTTCTAAAGAAAGAGACGACCCGTTAATATCTAATTTTGAAGCTTGTGAAATTAATGGAAAATCAAGAATTTCAGCAATCATCCCAGCGACCTGAGAGCCATTGTAATTTATTGTTTCTTTTCCAGTAAGAATTAAATCAAAAGCATTTGTTTTAGCATAATTAGCAATTTGTACCGCTGTAAAGTATGCATCTTTTGGATCTGCATCAATTCGGATAGCATTATCTGCTCCAATGGCAAGTGCTTTTCGCATGATGGCTTCATCAGCAGCAGAACCAACGGTAATAATTGTAACATCTGCGTTTCCAGCTTCTTTTATTTCCAGAGCACGAACTAAAGCATACCATTCATCATAAGGATTTATGATATACTGAATACCATTTTCATCAAACTTCGTATTTCCTTCTGTGAAAGCGATTTTAGAAGTTGTATCAGGTGCTTTACTAATGCAAACTAATATTTTCATGTATTTTTTTTATTTGCAAATTTACAGAAATATATCACAAGATATTGCAGAAATATTTCATTCCAAAAGCCAAAAATCCAATTGGCATTTCATAACAGTTTAGCCATTTAGATATAAGTTATTTTATTTCTTTAAACTTTTATTGAATCTTTTTTAATTTATTTTCAAGGGCTTAATTAATTGATTTACAACAACAAAGTAAATTTTAACCAATTACAAACGACTAATATTCGACACTAAATGACAAATAACCGAATATCGTTTTTGACTTATCCAACCTTTGCATCGTCGAAATCAGAAAACAGTATTTGATTGGTGGCAAAATTAAATTATTACAAACTTTTAAAAAATTAACAACATGAATGCACTGCGAAACAAAGTGAACTTGATTGGAAGATTGGGAGCAGATCCCGAATTAGTAACATTTGAAACGGGAAAAATCTTAACCCGCTTTACACTTGCTACGAAAGAAGATTTCAAAGATAAATCTGGCGAATGGCAAAACAACACACAATGGCACAACATCAATGCCTGGGGAAAAACGGCGGAACGTGTAAAAAAAGCACTAAGCAAAGGAAATGAAATAATACTAGAAGGTCGAATTGTAAACCAAACCTACGAGACTAAGTCAGGCGAAAAACGATACAATACAATTGTGGAGGCATTTGATTTTTTACTGCTTTCACAAAAAACAGAAAAAGAAGTAGTTCAATCAATCAAAATAAATAAATAAATAAATAA
>RFPM01000055.1 GCA_009926125.1 Flavobacteriales bacterium
ATTTAATAGAAGAGAAAAGTAGTTTTTATCTGATTTGAAATCCTTTAAAATTATATTATTATTGAGCAACTGTTTTTCCCATTTTCTAAGTCCATTTATATAACCGATTAATTTATTGCTTTCAGTTAAAGCAATTACATTTCCTCTTTCATCTAAGGCTATAAAATCCTTAATCCTTTCGCCAATATTCATTGTAAAATAATCTTTGTCATTTTCTTGCTCCTCGACATTGATTTTATTTGATGCAATGTATTCTGTTTCAATTTTTATTGATCGAAAAATATTGATTGCTTTATGTTCCTTATTACTTACAATCCGAGATGCTACTTTAACAGGAAGTTCGCTATAAACAAAGTCCATTTTTTTTTCATCTTGTGAAAGTGAATTACCTAAATTTATCTCTGTTACAATCTCGTCTAAATAACTTTTATCAGCTGATATAACAGCAAAATTATTGAATTCCTCTATGAAAAATCCTGTGGCAATATCTTGCTTAAAATAGCTGCTAAAAGGAATATTTTTAAAATTAGCAGAACTTTCATTTCTTTCTTCAATATATAATTTTTCATTTAAATTTTGAATAGGATTTTGCCCTTCTTTAAAATAAAAAATAACCGCATTTTGATTTTTATTTCTTATAAATACAAGCCCTTTATCTAGCCATTTAGTGAAATCACTATTTTTAAATTCTTTATCTATTTTATTTAAATAAGAAATGCTAAAAAAGGTATAAGACGAAAAAAAATTTGGTAAAATTCCTGCAAATAATTTTGCGTCGTCAAAAGCACTAATTTTAGTTTGATTGTATTTAGTTTTCGTGTATTTATAAGATCCTTTTTCCTTATTGTAAAAATCTGAAGTTTGGGTATTTTTTTTACTTAAATAGATAACTGAATAAGATGCTTTATTGTCTACTTCAATCTTAAAGCTTTTATAGAAATCTAAATCCCCTTGATATAAAAGCAGTTGATTTTTTAAAAAGCGGCCCTTATACTTTCCAAAAGTAAAATTCATTTTTCCTTGAAATTCTAATGGAAATAAGCCCTTTCCTAAAATTGCTAAAACTTCATTTTTAGTCCAGTTATCTTTGCGCTCAATTAATAAAATAGGCCTCTTTGTACTTAAAAAAATTGAGCTTTCATAAGTTATCGCACTAAGAATTGAATTATAAAGAGTGAAACTTGTACTTAAAACCTGTAGGTTATTTTCTTCCCAATTTATCTCCCTCGGATTATGAGATACAACTATGGATTCATCTTTAAAGACAGTTCATCAAATAATCTCGGTGTGTCTTTGCTAAAATAGAAGCTGCTGCAATTGACTGGAATTTAGCGTCTCCTTTCACGATGGTTTCATGAGGAATAGAAAGATAAGGGTGAAAACGATTTCCATCAATTAGTAAAAAATCAGGGCTTATTTTTAATTGACTAATTGCTTTATGCATTGCTAGGATACTTGCATTTAAGATATTTATTTTATCAATCTCGGATACCTCAACAACGCCTATTCCGAAAGAAAGAGCTTTTTTAATTATTTCATCTTTTAGAACTAATCGTTGTTTTTCATTCAGTTTTTTGGAATCATTTAAGCCTAATATTACCTTATTTGGATCTAAAATAACTGCCGCTGCCACAACTGGTCCAGCCAAACAACCTCTTCCGGCTTCATCGCATCCGGCTTCTAATCGATTTTTTTGTAAGTAAAGGTATAATTCTTGCATTTATATAAAAGTGATGATTAATTTTGTATTTTAGCTTTAAATATTAACCTGATGAATATGAAAACTTTATTTATTTCCCTCTGTATTCTTTTATTTAGCGCAGCATTAACAGCACAAACTGTAAATTCAGCATCTTGTAAATCTAGGGCAAATTTACTTTCTGGAAAAGAAAATGGTAAAATTCAAATTACACTTCCTGAATCGGTGGTTAAAGAAAATGTAGAGGATTATGGTAAATATTATTTGAAAATGTTTACAGTTAACTTTGATGAAAAGACGCATCTCGCTACTTTTAACATGGTTACTAATGATGAAAATTCTCGACGCGTAATTCTTCGCTTTTTGAGTGCTAATCAGATACAATCTGTTGTAGTAGAAAATAAAGTCTTTACACTTGGTGATTTCTACGATAATTTTCTAAAGTAAATTTTTATCTATCTTATTAAATTGACTTGACCAGTCACAGATACTCGTTTATCAATTTCTTTAATTTTATAGTTTATTTTGTAGGTGTAAATCCCTGCTTGAACTCCTTTTAAATTAGTCCCATAGGTTCCATCCCATCTAGCTGTAGCATTATAACTCAACCATATTAATTCTCCCCAACGATTGTATATTTCAAGTTCAAAATTATAGGGGTCAAAGCCTTGTGTAAATATTGGGCCCCAAGTTTGATTATGCTCATCTTGGTCTGGTGTAAATGAATTTGGAATATAGAAAATTATTTCTTCATCTATAACAACATCCATGGTTACAGGAACAGCACACATACTTATATTTGGAGTAAATGTATAATTAAATTGACCTATCAAACTTGTTTGAATTACATTTGGTGTCCAAGTGCCTGTTATAGGAGGCGAATCATTTGAAATTATTGGTAAGGGTGCAGGAATAGCAGCTTGAGTATATGGGCCTAATTGGTCAAATGATGGAATAATTGGATTAAGAACAGATATAGATAATGAACCTAAATCTGTACATTGACTGATATTAGGGGTAAATAAATACACTGAACTTCCTAAAATACTTGATGATATTAGTGGAGGAATCCAAGAGCCATTAATTCCCTCAATAGAAGTTTGAGGTAAAGAAATTTGTGAAACATCTTGATTAATACAAAAGGGACCTAACGCAAGGAAAGATGGAATATTTAAAGGGGTAATTTCTATATCTATTGTTGTTGCACTAGCGCATTGATTTTGGGCAGGAGTGAATGTTAATGTTTGAATGCCTATGATTGATGTGTTTATAGTTGTGGGAGTCCAGGTGCCAGATATTCCTGGAATATTGGTTGAAATTAAAGGTAAAGAAGTTGCAGATGAATTTTGGCAAAAAGGACCAAGAGTATTAAAACTAGGAGCAATGGAATTGGTAACTGTTATAGTTCCAGAATTAGTTACTGTCTGACAATTATTTCCAGATGTAGTTACTGTATATGGATAAATTCCTGTAATTGTAGGTGTTCCACTAATAGTTAAAATTGAGCCAGTGGTTTGTGCCGTCAAACCAGATGGAAGTCCTATAATACTGGCTCCTGATGCACCTCCTCCAAATGTAAATAAGAGTGGTTGAATTGGCATATTTACGCAATTTTCTAAATCCAATCCTTGTGAAATAGTGTGGGCAGGATTTACTACAACTGTCATCGTCGTTATAATAGCGCATTCTGAAGGATTAGGGGCAAATGTATATGTTGTCGTGGAAGTAGTATTGATATTTGGACTCCACGTGCCACTTATATTATTTGTTGAAATAGTGGGAAGATTAATTGGCTGACCACTACAAATCGGTGCAATTTGATTAAAAGTTGGTGTAATAGCGGCGCTTACATTTATAGTTATAAATGCTATATCAGAACATCCAGCTGTGTTAGATGCATTTAATATGGCTGTATAAATGCCAGCATTTGAATAAGTTATAGTATGAGGCCCTACTCCAACTGCACTTGTAGGAAAACCGCCATTGTTAAAATTCCAATTATATCCATTAGCACTAATATTGGTAGAATTTAATGCATCAAAAGTCACAGATTGACCAGCACAGATTTGAGTTGAGCTAGTTGTTATTATTGGGTTCGGACCTAAAAAAGTTCCTGAAGCTGTTCCTGTTCCAAAACTAAGTGTAAAACCTGCAGATGTGCTAAAATTATTAACTAAAATCGCATAACTTGTACCTACTGTCATATTTACAAACTGACAATAAGAATTATTTCCAGGATTAAAACCAGGCATTTCAGAAATATCTGTATCTGTCAGATTTAAACCAACTGCTCCATTTGGATTTAAAAAAGCAGAAGCATTACATCTAACAACTGTTCTGGTTCCACATGGATTAGTTCCAGATAGTTGAAAAACCATAAAGTCAATGTCATCATTTTGGTTAACAGGTATTATATCGAAAGTTAAAGGACCAGGAGTTGCACATGTAAAGGTAAACCAAGATGAATTTCCCTCATCAGCTCCAGGAACCTCCATACAAGAAGATGCCTCCGGTTCATCAGTGTTAATACCACCACCACTTAAAACACCAACACTAACTGGATTATTGCTACATAAATAAGATGCACCACTACAATCTGCGCCAGGATTTGATATGGGAGAATAATTATTCACACACAATTCAAATGTTCCTTCATTGTTAGTGAGCGTACTAATCCTAATATAATAAACTGTACCAGGCATTAAGGCAGATTGGTAAAGTTGAGTAACACCTATGCCAGCTACTCCATTTGCACAGCCAAGTTGATTGATTGTTGTAGCACAATTACCTGAATAAATAGCTATTCTTGGTCTATTCATAGTGCCACCAGCTCCAATTCCCGAGGCGGAAATTAATATATCCGTTCCAATTGCAGTAAAGGAAAACCAGACATCCTCCGATGCAACACCCGTAATGCAAGTTGCTTGTGGAAATAGACTCGCTGTTGAGTTAATATTAGTATAAAATGCATTTCCAGAGCAAAAATTACTAACGTTTGTTAATTGACTTGCAGAGGCACAATCATCTGCTTGGGAAAATACAAAGGTCGAGCCCAAAAAAGACAAAATAGAAATCGTATAAATAACACATTTAAACATTTAAATAGTTATTAAAGAAAAGAATATATTCAAAAATTTTATGAAAAGATACTAATTTTGAATTGTAATTTAAACAATTACAAGTAAAAAATAATAGTACTTATATTTTTAAAGGAGAATTATAGTAGGTTTTAGCTATTAAAAAATTTATAGCCGAATTCGTAATTCATTTAATTTACGATTATCAACAATATCTGCTTTCTTTCTTAAAGCACCTAAGGCTTGACCTTGAACAGAGCCTTTCAGTGCCGTATACATTTGCTCTCTCTCAATTTTATAATTAGCTGCAGTTGGGGCTTTAGTTGTCTTATCAATTTGAATAACATAAACCCCTGTTTTTCCTTTCAAAGGCAAAGTTCTTTTTTTATCCTTTATAACAGAAGCAAATAATGCCCCAATTATTTCTGGTTCATATCCACCTCCGGTAATTTGAGGATTTGAAAATGAAATCTCAGCATTCATAATTGTTGCGTTGGAAGCTTTTGCAAGTGCTAACATTGTTTTGTATTTAAGCATTTGTTTTATTAATTTTTGCGATTTCTTTTCAATTAAAAGATCTTCCTTCATTTTTGCTTTTATGTGCTCATAATTAGGCTCTCCTTTTTCTTTAATTGAAGAAATCATTGCAATGACGTATTTATCTTTATCTTTTATAGGATAAGATGTTAAATTACCAACTGACGCCTCCTCTGCATAAGCTAATTCAAGAATTTTATTCGACGCTGCAGCAGTAGTGAAGCCAGTTACTTTTGGACTATTATCTTCTATAACAATAGCGCGGGGGAAATATTTTGACCTTGCCACAATTGTATCAAAAAGGGCACTTTTTTTAATTGGGTCTTCTACTTTTGAAATTGAACGATCTAACTTATATAAAATATTAGTGATTTCACTTTCCTTGTTTTCAATGGTCTCAATTGAAGCTTTGAAGGTTTTGGAAACCGAGACAAGTAGCGGGAATTTAGTAGCGTCTCTTTCAAGGACTTCGATAATATGAAATCCAAAATCTGTTTTTACAATTCCGATTTTACCGATAGCTTGTGTTGCACAAAAAGAACCAAATTCCTTAACCATTTCTGCTTCTAGAAAATTTTCATAAAGACCGCCAGTTGTTTTTGATCCAGGATCTTCTGTATATTTTGTTACCAACTCAGTAAAATTGTTCGTGTTTATCACTTTTAATAAGCTATCTGCAGTCTTTCTTTTAGCAGCTATAACTTTTTCATCTTTTGAACTATTAGTGGCAATCAATAAGTGACGAGCCTTTAAACGAGTTGGAGTAAAACCAAGCACTTTTGAGATGATAACATTTTCTTGCATTGTGTATGGACCAACAATTTGACCAATACTTGTAGACTTAAAAATAGAATCTAGGCTAGCTGGATAGGTTTGAAATTTATTTGCTTTTTCATTTCCTTCTGGCACTGCTGTTGAACGCTTATCTGAAAAGTAAATATTACGATCACTATTCTTTGCGACAAAAATAGAATCATTGGCAGATTGTAAAAACAAAGCCTTTAATGTGTTCAAATTTTTATTAAACATTAAACTATCTTTTCTTGAAGGAGCAACAGAGACGTCAAATAATTTCACTTCTCTTGAAGATGAACGATTTGCGTACTTTTTATCTGATTTATGTTCTTCGTAATAATTTTTTAATTCACTTTCAGAAATCTTTACAGAAATGTCTTTAATTTCATCATAGCGTCTAGCAACAAAGGAAATATTTTTTGTTTCCTTCTGAGCTAAGTACTCTGCTTCTGCCTCCAATTTTGTAACATAGGCCCCTTGATCTAATAATGCAAGGTATTTTTCTTGCTTGCGACGATCTGTGTAGTATTGCTTTGTACCCTTCCATTGTTGAACAGCTTGAGGTTCTTTACTTGCTTTTAATTTGTCTATTGTTAATTTTAATTTTTGTCGTCCCTCAACAGTAGATTTTTCTGAAACAAGGCCAGTCAAAGAATCAGTAAAAAACTGAGCTGATAAATCTTCTAAAATAGGGAAGCCATCAGTTGCCATTAAATAAGCATTAAACTCTCTATCACTTACTGAAACTTCAAGAGCATCGTATTCTCTTCTTAGTATTGTCGAATCAACTAAAAAATTCCAAGCTTTATCTTGTGATTTTTCAATATCCTCTTCAGTGTATTCTTTCTGTTCCTTTTGAGCTTGACCTCTGTCTTGATCTTGAACTTTTCCGTTAGTTTCATTGTATTTATTTGGATCTATTTTTTCTCCATAAACTGTTCCAATTCCATATTCTCCTTCACTTGAGCCAAAGAAACTTTGATAATCACCAAGAATAAATGATAATAATGCAATACCAATAATACCAACGAGTAATCCTGACTTTGAACGGATTTTACCTATAATCGCCATAATTTAATTTTTTAGAGTTTGCGAAGATAGAAAAAAAACGTCAATAAAAGTAGCAAAAGCAAGAAAAAATAGGACTTTTTATCCCCCTCCTTTTCTTTCAGGAATTGGATCGGATGGTTTAGAATCTTTTTTCTCCTCAACCGCCGGTTTTATTATAGGTTTTGTATAAATAA
>RFPM01000056.1 GCA_009926125.1 Flavobacteriales bacterium
TTGTTAATCTCGCTTCTAAAAGTTCATCATTTTCACGAATTGTAATTGCATTAATTCCGTTTGAACGAGGTCTAGAATAAGCTGCTAAAGATGTTTTCTTTATAACCCCAAGTTTCGAACACATAATAATATAGTTGTTCTTGATGTATTCTTGGTCTGTTAAATCTTGCACTTTCACATAAGCTTTAACTTTATCATCTTGAGGAATATTTATTAAGTTCTGAATTGCGCGACCTTTTGCTAGTTTATTCCCCTCCGGAATTTCGTAAACTCGCATCCAAAAGCAACGTCCTTTTTCTGTGAAAATCAATAAATAATTATGGTTTGTCGCAACAAATAAATGCTCTAAGAAATCTTTTTCGCGTGTTGCAGAACCTTTGGAGCCCATTCCACCTCGATTTTGCACTTTGTATTCAGCTAGATTCGTACGTTTGATGTATCCAGCATGCGAAATTGTAATTACTACTTCCTCATCAGCAATAAGATCTTCCATCCGCATTTCTGAAGCCGAATATTCTATGCGAGAACGACGCTCATCGCCATATTTGGCTTTCATGTCTTTCAACTCATCTTTAATTATTTGCATGCGACGTTCCTCGTTTGCAAGAATATCTTTTAAATCTGTTATTGTAGCCATTAATTCCTCAAACTCAGCTCGTAACTTATCCTGTTCAAGTCCTGTTAATTGACGTAAACGCATATCTACAATAGCGCGCGTTTGAATTTCAGATAAACCAAAGCGCTCTGACAATCTTTCTCTAGCACTATCAGGACTTGCGGATGATTTAATAATTTCGATTACTTCATCAATGTTATCAGATGCGATGATTAAGCCCTCTAAAATATGTGCTCGTTCTTCAGCTTTTCTCAAGTCAAAGCGTGTTCTTCTGATTACAACTTCATGACGGAAAGCAACAAATTCACTGATCATATCTCGCAAGTTCAATAAACGCGGACGTCCATCAACCAAGCAAATATTATTTACAGAAAAAGAAGTTTGAAGCGCAGTAAATTTATAAAGTTTATTCAGAACAACATTTGCGATTGCATCTCTTTTAATTTCAAACACAATGCGCATTCCATTTCTGTCAGATTCATCTCTTAAATCTGAAATTCCCTCAATTTTCTTATCGTTTACTAAATCAGCGATCTTTTTGATCATTTCTGACTTATTTACTTGGTAAGGAATTTCAGTAACAATTATTTGTTCTCTACCGTTATTATCTTCTATTTCAGCTTTTCCGCGAATAACAACTCTTCCACGCCCAGTAAGAAATGCATCACGAACTCCCTCGTAGCCATATATGATTCCACCTGTAGGAAAATCCGGCGCTTTTACATAATTTAAAAGTTCTTCAATTTCGATATCTTTGTTATCAACAAATGCAATTATTCCATTAATCACTTCTGATAAATTATGAGGTGCCATATTTGTAGCCATTCCAACTGCAATTCCAGACGCGCCGTTTATAAGAAGATTTGGAATCTTCGTGGGCATAACGGTTGGTTCTTCTAAGCTATCGTCAAAATTTGGACGAAAATCTACGGTTTCTTTTTCGAGATCTTCAAGCATTTCTTCCGCAATTTTCCGCAATCTAGCTTCAGTATAACGCATTGCAGCAGGGCTGTCTCCGTCAATTGATCCAAAATTTCCTTGTCCGTCTACCAATGGATAACGAAGAGACCATGGCTGAGCCATTCGAACCATCGTATCATAAACTGAGCTGTCACCATGAGGATGGTATTTACCTAAAACTTCACCAACAATTCTTGCAGATTTCTTGTGCGGACGATTGGAATAAACTCCCAAATCTTGCATTCCATACAATACTCTTCTGTGAACAGGTTTAAATCCATCACGAACATCGGGTAATGCTCTTGAAACGATAACAGACATCGAATAATCGATGTAAGCTGATTTCATTTCATCTTCAATGTTTATCTGAATTATTTTTTCACCATCTGCCATAACTTACTTTCTTTTTTTAATTGAAATATTCATAAAAATATGAAGTATCCAAAATTAGCAAATTATTGAAGTCAACTGAATTTTTTATTATGAATTTACTAACAAAATCAACTAGTAAATTGTGAATAAATAGCAAGTTTTAGAATTATTTTAAACTTATATTTGTATTTCTATAAATAAACTTTAAATGGACGCAAAATTTTCTCCTCGTGTTAAAGACATGATTAGTTTCAGCCGCGAAGAAGCTCTTCGTCTTTCTAACGAATTTGTTGGTGCAGAACACCTACTTCTTGGTCTTATTCGCTTAAATGAAGGAACTGCAATTCATCTTCTTCAAGAATTTAATACAGATTTGAAAAAACTAAAGACTGATTTAGACAAAATTCTTTCTAAATCTTCCGTTCCAAATTTATTAAATACCAATTTACCACTTCTTAAACAAACAGAAAACATCATCAAACAATCTTATTTGGAGGCAAAACAATTTAAATCAAGCGTTATTGGAACAGAACACATGCTTTTGACTATTTTGCGTTATGAAGATAGCGCCGCATGTCAACTATTAAATAAATATGGTATTATGTACGAAAACACAAGAGTCGAATACGAAGCTTTAAATGGAATTAATGAAGAGCCAAGGGCAGATCTTCCTTCAGATAGAGATGAAGAAGAAGATCCATTTACAGCTCCAAGTAAACCAGCAGATCCAAAATCAAAAACACCTGTATTGGATAATTTTGGTCGTGATTTAACAAAAATGGCTGAGGTTGGAAAGCTAGATCCAATTGTTGGTAGAGAAAAAGAAATTGAACGCGTTAGCCAAATATTATCTAGAAGAAAGAAAAATAATCCGATTTTAATTGGCGAACCTGGTGTTGGAAAAAGTGCAATTGCTGAGGGTTTAGCATTGAGAATCGTTCAACGAAAAGTATCTCGTGTTTTATTCAATAAAAGGGTTGTTTCGTTAGATTTAGCTTCTTTGGTAGCAGGAACAAAATACCGCGGACAATTTGAGGAGAGAATGAAGGCTGTAATGCAAGAACTTGAGAAAAATCGAGATATTATTTTATTCATTGATGAAATTCATACCATAATTGGTGCAGGTGGTGCAAGTGGCTCTTTAGATGCCTCAAATATGTTTAAGCCAGCTTTAGCGCGTGGAGAGCTTCAAGCAATTGGAGCAACAACTTTGGATGAGTACCGTCAATATATTGAGAAGGATGGAGCGCTGGAAAGAAGATTTCAAAAAGTTTTAATTGAACCTACAAGTATTGATGAGACAATTCAGATTTTAAATAATATAAAGGAACGCTACGAAGATCATCATTCAGTAATTTATACGGATGAAGCTTTATCAGCTTGTGTAAAATTAACAGAGCGCTATATTACTGATCGCCATTTACCGGACAAGGCAATTGATGCTTTAGATGAGGTTGGTTCTCGTGTTCACATGAAAAATATCAATGTTCCGCAAGAAATTGTTGATATTGAAGAAAAAGTGGAGGCCTTAAAACTTGCAAAAGCAGAAGTAATTCGCTCGCAGCAATACGAAAAAGCTGCTGAGTTGCGTGACAATGAGCGTAAGCTTCAAGAAGCATTAGAGTTAGCAAAAACGAAGTGGGAAGAAGATTCCAAAACGAATAAAATTGTTATTACTGAAGAAAATGTTGCAGAGGTTGTTTCTATGATGTGCGGTGTGCCAGTGACGAAAGTTTCAGAATCTGAAACCGGGAAATTGGTGAAAATGGCGGAATCAATTCGTGGAAAGGTTATTGGTCAAGATGATGCTATTAGTAAAGTTGTAAAAGCGATTCAACGAAATCGTGCGGGATTAAAAGACCCAAATAAACCAATTGGATCTTTCTTTTTTCTTGGGCCAACTGGTGTTGGTAAAACGCAGCTAGCGAAAGTATTGGCAAAGAATTTATTTGATTCTGAGGATGCCTTGATACGCATCGATATGTCTGAATACATGGAGAAATTTTCTATTTCGCGCCTTGTTGGTGCTCCTCCAGGATACGTAGGTTATGAAGAGGGTGGACAGATGACAGAGAAAGTCCGCAGGAAACCATATTCAATTGTATTGTTAGATGAAATTGAAAAAGCTCATCCCGATGTGTTTAATCTTTTACTTCAGGTTCTAGATGAAGGACATATGACAGATGGTTTAGGTCGAAAAATTGATTTTAAGAATACGATTTTAATCATGACTTCTAATATTGGCGCACGTCAATTGGCAGATTTTGGAACTGGAGTTGGTTTTGGCACAAAGTCACAAGAAGATTTGAAGGATGAAAATACGAAATCTGTTGTTCAAAATGCTTTGAGAAAGGCTTTCTCTCCAGAGTTTTTGAATCGCGTAGATGATATGATTATGTTTAAGTCTTTGGGAAGGCCAGAAATTCATCAAATAATTGACTTAGAGTTAGAAAAATTATACGGTAGAATTAACAATTTAGGATATAAAATTGAATTAACAGAAAAAGCTAAAGATTTTATTGTTGATCGTGGCTACGATGAGAAGTTTGGTGCTCGACCTTTAAAGCGGGCAATTCAAAAGTTTATTGAAGATCCACTTGCTGAGCAAATTATCAATGCAAGTCTTAAAGCTGGAGATACAATTTTAATGGATTTAGAAGAAGGTAAAGAGGAATTATCAGTTGTTATTAAAAAACAAAAGACAGGCAAGAAATCTGATTGATAATTCAGCTTATAACTTAGCGTTTAAATACTATTTCCTCATTTTCTAAACGGAATCTTGGGCCCCAAATCCCTTCTTCTGTTCCTAATCCTACGGAGATAATCATGTTTATTTCCGCTCCACGAGGAAGATTAAGGGCTTTTTTTACTCTTTTCTCATCAAATCCTTCCATAGGACAGGAATGAAATCCCTCTGCTGCGATAGAAAGCATGAATGTTTGTGCTGCGAGTGCGCAAGATTTATGAACCATTATTCGCTGGTTGGCAGTGCCTCCTGTTCTGAAAAATGGTTTTCTGAGGCCCATTGTAAAGCTAATTAATCTTCGAATTGACGACATTACTCCAAAACCATCGTTCATGTAAAGCAAAGGCATTACTTTTTTATAATAATTTATTCCACCTTTTTGTAGTTTATTAGGTTCGCCTTCTATTGTTTGTTCTATTCGCTTGTAATTCCATTCTGCACGACTTCTCCATTTGTCTTTACGTGTTACAAAAACAACCATTTCTTTTGCTGTTTTTGCAGCTAATTGATCTAGGCACAAAGGAATAAATTTCTCTAATTCTTCTTTCGAATGAATCCAATAAAATTCCCATAATTGCATGTTGCTGCTATTGGGAGATAATGCTGCGCGCTCAATACTTTTTTGAATAACTTCATTTGGTACTTCAATATTGGGATCAAACTTTCGATTTGACCTTCTAAAATTTACAATCTCATCAAATTCCTTAGAAAACATACTTTATTTTTAGCTTTCAAAGTTCAGTATATTTTTTAAATAGCATCTTTATTTTCTCTCAATTGTGACAAATAAATAATAGTAAGTGAAGTTCTGACACTTTTACATTCAATTTTAGAAAATTTATGACACCTTGTCTCAGTTTCAAGATTGGCAGTATCTTTGAAAGCAAAAGATTCAAATTAGTATTATGTCAAAAAAACAACAAAAAGTCACTGAAGCTGCAGAAGTCAAAAATCCTGAAGCTGAACAAATAGAACAAGTTATTCCTGAGAAATTAGAGCCAACGCATGAAGAAAAATATGCTGAATTAAACGATCGTTTTCTGCGCTTGTACGCTGAATTCGAGAACTTTAGACGGCGCACAAATAAAGAGCATTTAGAATTAATTTCAAGTGCTAATAGTAACTTATTGAAAGATTTAGTACCTGTTTTAGATGATTTTGAACGTGCAATAACAAACAATGAGACTTCTGAGGACATTGCAAGTGTTAAAGAAGGTTTTTTGTTGATTTACAATAAATATAAAGGCATTCTTGAGTCAAAAGGTGTAAAACCTATTACTGCCAAAGGAGAAATCTTTAACAGTGATATACATGAAGCCATTGTAAATGTTCCGGTTGAAGATGAAAGTCAAAAAGGAAAAGTAATTGAAGATATTGAAAAAGGATATTACCTAAATGATAAGGTTATTCGTTTTTCGAAAGTTGTAGTAGGCCAATAAGCAAGCAATATGAGCGAAAAAAGAGATTATTACGAGGTTCTAGGCTTATCTAAAAATGCGAATGATGCAGATATTAAAAAGGCATACCGCAAATTAGCAATAAAATACCATCCTGATAAAAATCCTGATGATGCTGGTGCTGAAGAAAAGTTTAAAGAAGCTGCTGCAGCTTATGAAGTATTGAGTAGTAGTGAAAAGCGCGCGCAATACGATCGTTTTGGTCATGCTGGAATGGGCGGTCAAGGTGGTTTTGGTGGTGGAATGAACATGGACGATATTTTTTCGCAGTTCGGTGATATCTTTGGTGGTTCTTTTGGTGGAGGAGGATCTTTTGGTGGCAGCAGAGGTGGTTCAAGGGTTGTTCGTGGCACG
Organism: Flavobacteriales bacterium; assembly: GCA_009926125.1. Classification (GTDB taxonomy): domain Bacteria; phylum Bacteroidota; class Bacteroidia; order Flavobacteriales_D; family Crocinitomicaceae; genus UBA952. The sequence goes on from RFPM01000056.1 coordinate 6,506, forward strand.
AATCTTCGTGTGAAAATGAAGATGACGCTAGAAGAAATTGCGCTTGGCGTAAAGAAAAAAATAAAAGTTAATAAACTTGTAAATGCAGAGGGTGTAACGTATAAAACGTGTCAAACCTGCAATGGAAGCGGACGAATTCTTAGAATGGCTCAAACTTTCTTGGGTTCTATGCAAACGCAATCAACCTGTCATGTTTGTCAGGGTGCAGGAAAAATGATAGATAAAAAACCTTCAGATTCTGATGCTCAAGGTTTAAGACGCCAAGAAGAAGTAATTGAAATCGATATTCCAGCTGGTGTAGAGGAGGGAATGCAATTAAGTGTTCAAGGAAGAGGAAATGCGGGTCCTTACGATGGTGTTTCTGGTGATTTAATCGTTGTAATTGAAGAAATTGAACACGATAAATTACGCAGAGAAGGTCAAAATTTACACTATGATTCTCTGGTGAATTTTGTGGATGTTGTTTTGGGAGAAAGTATTGAAGTACCTACAATTTCTGGAAAAGTAAAAATTAAAATTGATGCTGGAACTCAAAGTGGAAAGGTACTCAGACTCAAAGGAAAAGGACTTCCAAGTGTTCAAGGATATGCAACAGGAGATTTATTCGTTCATATTAATGTTTACACACCCACAAAAATTTCAAAAGAAGAAACAGAATTACTTGAAAAATTAAAAACAAGTCAAAATTTTATACCAACTGAAGAGGCAAGGGATAAAAGTTTTTTT
>RFPM01000057.1 GCA_009926125.1 Flavobacteriales bacterium
GGTGAAGAAACTGTATTGGAGATGAGATAAACACAACCACCTGCACCACCACCACCAGCACCTTCTGAATCCGAATTACCTATTACATTTGCCCCACTTGCATTGATAATGTTATTATTTCCATTGATGAGTGGAGAAATCAAAAATACCATACCTCCACCATTGCTTCCCTCTGTTGCCGTCAAGCCATTATCGCGATATCCACCGCCGCCGCCGCCACCTAAAAATGCTTTATAATTAGAATAATTCAATCCAAAACCACCTACACCAAAAGAAGCATCTAATTGGCAGCTTCCATACCATTCATTTCCACCTCTTCCACCGGAACCACCATTTCCACCTCCGCCTGCTCCTGGATTTCCAGTATTTGAACCACCTCCACCATTTGCTAAAGGTGCTCGATTTCCATCTTGCCCTGATGGAGCAGCAGCTATTCCTTCCCCTTTTTTTCCGGAATTATTTGATGAATTGGCCCAATTCATATCACCACAATTAAAAAAACCTGTTGTGAAAGTACCTCCAACAAAACCAGCACCAGAAACATTTATGTCGGAGTTAAACGTTATACTTCCAGTCGCTTTAATGGCTACAATTCCACCTGTGGTGCCATTCCAGGGTTGACTAGTTACTGTTCCTGAAATAGTAACATTGTTATACACCGCTACTTTTATCAATTGAACAAAACCACTTACTGTATATGATTTACATAGATTAGACTCAAATGTCAAGGTATTTCCAACTTTTGAGAGAATCGTTGCAAATTCAAAATTTCCAGCGTTATTTGGGTTAGTAATGGTCCCGAAAGCTTGAATATTACCCGTAGTGATTGTGGCGCCTTTCATTTGAATTAAAAGAGCATAATCGCCAACATTAAAAGAAGATGCGTTAGAGACAGTTACTGAATTAATGGAGACATTAGTAACGCTGGTATAAGAATTGACAGTTCCGGAAATAGTTTGTGCATTAGTTTGTTGAGCAAAAAAGTAAGAGAATAAATAAAAAAAAATAATTACGATAAAACGAGAGTTCGTTAACATAAATATTGAAATTAAAACATTCTTAAAGTCGTGTTTTTTTATTTGTTATTTTTCATTGAAAACTTCAATAGAAAACGAATAGCTTTCCATAATTTGATTTACGAGCATTTTTTTACAGGCATCATCTACTTTTTTTGTTGCTTCAGCCTCAGATTTAGCATCAACAAACAGACGAATATGTTTGCCAATACGAACACCATTAATTTCTGGTAGTCCAATATTTTTCATAGTATTAGATACAGCTTTTCCTTGAGGGTCTAACAATGCGTCGTGCGGCATTACATCTATTTCAGCTTTAAACTTCATGTTTCTTTAGTTGATGATTTTCGATAAGTGATAAAAGTAAATACAAAAATACAATAATGAGAATTGCCCAAATCCAAAATAGCAGAATAATTATCAACGAACTTCCAACAAGAATATAGCGGAATTTATTTTCATTCCAAGTCCATGTTTTAAATTTGAGAGAAATTAAAGGGATGTCTGTGACCATTAATACTGAAAATAATACTGTAATTGCTGACAAAGTATAACAATCAAAAAGCATTAAAATCCAATTTTCTTGATGTTCCCATTGATTTAAATTAAAGGAAAAATACAGCGGAAAAAAAAGAAAAAATATGGTGTTTAAAGGAGTTGGAACTCCCCGAAAACGATCACTTTGACGCTTGTCTAAGTTAAATTTTGCCAAACGAAACATTGCAAAGAAAGGGATTATTAATGCAATAAATGGTAAGTACTTTATGGAGGCATCAAAATCATTTGGCACACCATAAATTAATGCTTGAATCCAATCCCATATTTGAATGAAAGCATAATAACTTAATTCTGTATTTTGAAAATTTGTTCCAGATTCTTTTGACAGCAAAGCACTGAAATCGATTCCGATAACGATCATTACTAACATGATAATTCCTGGAGCAATTCCAAAAGTAACCATATCAGCAAGCGAATCTAATTGTTTTCCAAGTTCTCCTTGAAGGTTCATTTTTCGAGCTATGAAGCCATCAAGAAAATCAAAAACCACAGCAGCTAATATAAATAAGGGAGCAAGATCTATTCTTCCGAATAAGGTCAAAATAATTGATACAAAACCACAAAGCATATTTGCAGCAGTGAATAAATTTGGAATATTGAACATCCTGAACATCCTCTTGTATTAATTTAATTTAGTTAAAGATCATGTAAATATTCTTTGACTATTTTTATACTACTATTCTGCAAAGAACACAATTTTTTAGCAAAGAAGGTGTTATTGAATATAAAAAATCTTTTTATGCGTATTTTTTTAGGTTTTATTTTTTGTTTAGTAACTTTTTCTATCAGTTTTTCTCAAACTTCGGCTCCTAAATATTCGAATGAATTTATGTCTCTAGGAGTTGGGGCAGCATCTTTAGGTTTGGGTTCTGCAGTTGTTGCTTCTTCAAATGATGTAAATTCAATTTATTGGAATCCAGCGGGCTTAACGAATGTAGACAAATTTTTGGAGGTTTCCTTCATGCATTCTGAATATTTTGCAGGAATTGCAAAATACGATTATTTGGGTTTTGCTCATTCAATTAACGCAAAAAGCACAATTGGTTTTGCAGCGCTTCGCTTCGGTGTAGATGATATTCCAAATACTACTCAGCTTATAGATAACAATGGTGTAATTAACTATAATAACATTACAAAATTTTCAGCAGGTGATTATGCTTTTCTGTTTTCTTATGCTCGAAAGTTAAAAACTCCAGGATTAAGCATTGGAGGTACTGCAAAAGTTATTTACCGTAAAATTGGTGACTTTGCAAAAAGTTGGGGTTTTGGTTTGGATGCAGGCTTACAATATCAGCGGCCAAAAAATTGGCGTTTTGGACTTATGGCAAGAGATGTTTCTACAACATTTAATGCATGGGTATTTGACATAAATCAACAAACAACAGCTGTTTTTTTAAGTACGGGAAATGCTTTACCTAAAGATGGGATTGAATTAACACTTCCGCGTTTTATCCTTGCAAGTGCATGTAAATTTGATCTTGGTAAAAAAGGAATTAATATCGGCGGGGAAATGGATGTTGACCTAACAACTGATGGACAAAGAAATACTTTGATTCAATCAAATTCTATTTCTATAGACCCACATTTTGGAATTGCTGTCGGCTATAAATCACTTTTTTCTGTTCGTGGAGGCATTTCTAATATTCAAAAATTCAGCAATATTGATGAAACTTCTTATTGGGGTTTTCAACCAAATATAGGGCTTGGAATTGGTATTAAGGGTTTTAATTTAGATTATGCTTTTACAAGACTAGGAGCAGCAGATGGGGGCTACTACACGCATATTTTTTCCATAAACATGAAACTTTCAAAACCTGTAAAATAGTTTTAGAAAAACTTACAGCTGAAAACGGCTGTATCATCTACAAAATTCAATTCGCCTCTCCAATCGTCTAATTTTGAAAATAAAATATTATTCATGTCTTCCATTTTTAAAGTAGAATATGCCTTTACATTGTCAATTAAACGATTAACTCCAAAGTGTTCTCCATCTTTATTTTCTAATTCTACAACTCCGTCTGTGTATAGAACAAAAGTTGTGTTAGGACTTAGCGTTAATTTTCCAACATTAACGTAAGGTAATTCATCAAGCATTCCAAGTCCGATGCACCCTTCATTTAAAGCAGTAATTTTTCTTCCATGAAGTAAGAATGGTTGATTATGCCCGGCATTTACGTATTTCATTTTTCTAGTATGCGCATTGTAGTGTGCTATGAAAAATGTAATGAATTTTTCTCCTTTTGTACTTTTCATTACTTTTTTATTGAGTTCTTCCATCAAAAAAGTCATTTCGAAGCGCTGGTATTTAAAAAGTGTTCTTATAGTTGCTTGAAAGTTAGCCATAAGCAAAGCTGCACTAATTCCTTTTCCTGAAACATCCGCAATACAAATAATGTATTCTTCATCTCCAAGAGGTATAAAGTCATAATAATCGCCACCAATTGCGTGACGAGGAATATAACGTGCAGATAAATCCATTTTACGATTAGATGGTAATTCTGATGGAAATAGTAGTTTCTGCATTTCAGAAGCAACTTCTAAATCTTTTGAAATTCGTTCTTTAATAATATTTTGCTTTACTAATCTTTGATTTTCAATTGCTACGGCAATTATATTGGCGAGTGTTTGGGTAAAAGAAAAATGACTTGGTTCCAATTCATGCGACACTGAACTACTTGAAATTAGTAAGTAGGCGAGGGCTTTGTTTAAGTGAAATACCGGGACAATTGCTTGAAACTCTTTTATAATTGTATTTGTTGATGATTCTACAAGCGTGATTTCCTTAAATCGTTCAAAGTCTTTTTCTACTTCTTTTAGCTCTATTTTCCCTTTGTATCCAGTTTTTACTAAGCAATTCCATTCTTCTTGGTGATGTAGTAATATAAATTTCTTAAATCCTAATTGTTCTTTTAAAATAAATGAAAAAAGATTCAATAATTGCTCGATTGGTAAATTTGAATTGATTGCATTTGTAATTTCAAGTAACGCTTGAAGTTTTATATCCTTCAATTCTATTTGATATTGAATATCTGAGCTTTTAATAAATGACATACTAAAGATCATTCATGAATTTCGGTAATTGCCGAAGTGCTACCATTTCTCTAAATTTTTCTTTTGCTTCCGCGCATGGTGAACCAAAATATGTTTTCCCACCTTCCAAACTTTTCGCAATTCCAGACTGCGCTAAAACAACTGCAGCTTCACCAACAACAATATTACTAGCACAACCAACTTGTCCCCATAAGATTACATTGTTCATTATTGTTGCACAACCTGCTATTCCAACTCCAGCAGCAAAGAGGCAATTTTCACCGACTTTTGTGTCGTGACCAATATGAACTTGGTTATCAATTTTAGTTCCTTTTCCAATAGTTGTAACTCCAGTTACACCTGCATCAATTGTACAAAGAGCGCCTATTTCTACATCTGAGGCAATTTTGACAAATCCACAGGTATGCATTCTTTCATACGATGCAGCTTTTTTCTTGTAATAGAAAGCATTGTGTCCAATAACAGTATTTGCTCCAATGATTACATTCTCTCCAATTTCTGTTTTGTCCATTAGGCTTACACCAGAATAAATACGGCAATTTTTCCCAATTTTTACTTTATTGCCAATATATACATTGGGGTAAATAATGGCACTTGGATGAATAAAAGCTTGGTTATCTTCTTTTGGTTCTTCGATTGGGCTAAAGTAATTCGTTAGAAAATTAAATCCATCGAAAGGTTGATCCATTATCAATAGGGCTTTTCCCGGTGGACAAGGAACAATTTTATCAATAATGATTGTTGTAGCAGCAGATTGCAATGCTTTCTCATAATATTTTGGGTGATCAACGAAAACAATGTCCCCAATTTCAACCATGTGAATTTCATTTATTCCTGCTACGATATGATTTTCTTCCCCAACAAATTCACAAGAAAGCAAGGTGCTAATTTCAAGCAGTGAATATGGTCTGTTTAATTTCATAGGTTGATTATCTTTCAAAAATAGGGCTTTCTTCGAGTGATTTTCAAGCGATTTATTCTATTTATCACCTAGCGAATGTTAAAATGATTTAATGAAATGGATTTAATTAGAGATTATTATTGCATTTCAAAAACTTTTAAGTAAATTTGCAATCCATTTTCGAACAGTAATTACAATAAAATGAAAAAAGAAACACATCCTGATGACTATAGATTAGTTGTATTCAAAGATATGTCAAACGACTATTCTTTTGTTTGCCCTTCTTGTTCAATTACGAAAGAAACTATTACTTGGGAAGATGGAAAAGAATATCCTTTAGTGAAATTAGATATTTCGCATAAGTCACATCCATTCTTTACTGGAATTGCTCAATTTGTGGATACAGCCGGTAGAATTGATAAGTTCAAAAACCGTTACGGTCGTCATTTGAAATAAAAAAAGCTAGTAATTCCTTGTTGAGTTTAGTTTTAAACTTAGATTTTCAAAGAAATTATTTATTCAATAAAAAGGCTTTTTATTCCTTTAAAATTATAGATTGTTGTAATTACAATAAGTCTAAAGGTGATTGAAACCCTATTTCTATTAACAAGAAACGATATGTTTGTTGTAGATCATTTGACAAACCTTATCCATTGCTTTAAAAATTGAAATATCTAAATCTGAAGCTTTAGAAATACTAGTTAAAGTAGAAACAGCATTGAATAGCATGTCATTTTCTTGTCGCCGAATACGCTCAATAAAGTTTATTTTATTACTTCCTTTTGTGGATTCTGAAACAATTATTTCTTGTGTATTTTGATCGATTGCAAACAGTAAATTCATTTTTTTTAAATTAATTTGTAGTTAGTGTAGATGACAGCGACCACTCGAATTTTTTGTTCGATTTTTACATCTAGCGCCCTTCTGCGTTGTCCCAGTGCATTGACTCGAAGTAATTGAAGATTTGTTGGTTGGATTACCATCACAACAATTTACTCCTACTCTTCTATTGTGTACTTTACAATAACAACTATTTGATTTACTACGATTGCATTGTAAACAAAGAAGCTGGATATTAGAGACTGAACTAGTGCCTCCGCATGAAAACGGCATGATATGATCATATTCTAAGCTTTGAGAACTACCACAGCATTGACATATGCCACCATCTCTCGCGTAAACCACTTGTTTTGTTCCTACAGGAATATATCTACTTTGAGAAAAATAACAAAGATTGATTAAAAGAAATAATAAGATAAAATATAATTTTTTCATTGCATTACTTTATTTTAAAAACTAGGTTTAATGAAAAAGTTGTCTTTGCCACAATTTTTTAACTAATAACTTAACTCAAATATAAGATAAAGCTTTTATTAAAAGTGCTATTTCGGCACTTTCTTAGATTTAAGATTATTTGGTCTTTTAATAGCTAGCGTGTCTATTTCTGCTTATTTTAAATTTCCTTAACTTTGCAGATGTCTTTATTAAATAAATCAATGATTCGTTATAAAACTGCTGCAGAAATTGAAATCATGCGGGAGGCTGCACAAATTGTAAGTCGTACGCTAGGTTTGGTTGCCAAGTTTATGAAGCCCGGAACAACGCCTCTTGAATTGGATAAAATGGCTGAAGCATACATTCGTTCTCAAGATGCACTTCCAGGATTTCTAGGCTTGTATGGTTGTCCCAGTACTTTAC
>RFPM01000058.1 GCA_009926125.1 Flavobacteriales bacterium
TCATATCCTTTGCGATAATCTAATTCTAATTGTGGAATAACTTGATCCGTTGTTTCAATTCTTAGTTTATGAAGCGTATATCCAATTCCAGCGTGAATTAAAATTCCAGAGTTTGTATTTGTACTTAAAACAGGAAAAATTTTACCTACTGAAGCATTTACATTAAATCCTCTCTCGTATGCTAGAATTCTTCCGATATCTCCATTTATATCTGTAATATTTCCCGCTGCATCAATTAAGTGATCAAATAATCCACTAAGTCTAATATTATCTCCAAAGAGAAAATTACTCTCTAAGCCAAAACACCAATTTTTTGCCGTTTTATAGTTTGCACTTATCCCTAGATGACTTGCAAAACCATAACGTTCTGCTAAATCTCCCTCTGTCCAATTTCCCCCATAATGAACACCGATTAAAGGTGTCGCTATTGTAGAATCTTTAACATTTCGCTGTGCAAAGGAATAGTGAAATAATAGCAAGAACAATAAGGGAAAATAGTATTTCATTTTTCAAAGTTAAACTCATTTTTTTTACAAACGTTCTAATCTCTAATTTGAATACTAAAAAATGATAAATATATCTTTTTGGTGCATCTGAGTAAAATTGACTAACCAACGAAAATTAGTAACTTTGTTTTCAATAAATCAATAGAATGAAAAAAATACAGATGGTTGATCTGGTTTCTCAATATGAGAAAATAAAGCCAGCAATTGATTCAGCAATAATGGATGTACTTCAAAGTGCACAGTTTATAAATGGTGCAGAAGTTGCAGGATTTCAAAAAGAATTAGAATTGTATTTAGGCGTGAATCATGTGATTCCATGCGCAAATGGAACAGATGCTCTTCAAATATCAATGATGGCACTTGGTCTCAAGCCAGGAGATGAGGTTATTACACCTTCATTTACGTATATCGCAACGACAGAAGTAATTGCGCTTTTGGGCTTAAAGCCTGTTTTTGTTGAAGTAAATCAAGAAACATTCTGCATGGATGCTAGCAAATTAGAAGCTGCAATTACTCCAAGAACCAAGGCAATTGTCCCAGTTCATTTGTATGGACAAGCTGCAGATATGAACGCAATTATGGCGATTGCAAAAAAACATAAGCTTTTTGTGATTGAAGATAATGCTCAGGCAATTGGATCTGATTACCATTTATTGGATGGATCACTTGTTAAAACAGGAACAATTGGCGATATCGGTTGTACATCATTTTTCCCATCAAAAAACTTAGGTTGTTATGGCGATGGTGGAGCAATTTGTACAAATGATGATCTATATTCCATCAATGATTTATTACCCGGTTCCTGCTCACAGACAAAAAATGTTTGAGGAATTTGGGAGTGCATCCACAGATTTACCAATTACAGATTGGTTAACCCATCGTGTAATATCTTTGCCAATTCATACAGAAATGGATTTAGAACAATTGGAGTTTATTACAAAAACTGCAGCAGAATACCTTACATCAAAAAGTAATTAAGATCGTATGACCAAAATAGCAGTTGTAGGAACAGGATATGTTGGCTTAGTTACTGGGACTTGTTTTGCTGAAACAGGAAATCAAGTTATTTGTATTGACATTGATGCCGATAAAGTAGAGAAGATGAAAAATGGCATCATCCCAATTTATGAGCCGAATTTGGATACAATTTTTGAGCGAAACATAGCAGCAAAAAGACTTTCTTTTACAACTTCTTTAGAAGATGCAATTAAGGACGCTGAAATTATATTCTTAGCATTACCAACACCTCCTGGTGAAGATGGTTCAGCAGATTTATCTTATATTTTAGGTGTAGCGGAACAACTAGGGAAACTTGTTACAGATTACAAGGTCATTGTAGATAAAAGTACCGTTCCTGTTGGCACTGCAGAAAAAGTTCACGCTGTAATAGCCAAAAATGCCCGAGTTGATTTTGCTATTGTTTCAAATCCAGAGTTCTTAAGAGAAGGATTTGCAGTTAGTGATTTCATGAAACCTGATCGAGTTATAATTGGAACCCAAGATGAGCGCGCAAGAAAAGTCATGGAGAGTTTGTATCGGCCATTTGTTCGACAAGGAAATCCAATATATTTCATGGATGAAAAATCTGCAGAATTAACCGCGAATTGGTAAGCGATTTTTATTTCCTGGTATTGGATACGGTGGATCTTGCTTTCCTAAAGATGTCAAAGCTTTAGTAAAGTCTGGGGAGGACCTCAACTTTAAATTTGAAATTTTATCTGCCGTACTAAAAGTAAATCAGGAGCAGAAAACAATATTATTTCCTAAAATTAAAAATTTCTTTCGTGGTGATTTATCTGGTAAAAAAATTGCGGTTTGGGGCTTAGCGTTTAAACCAGATACAGATGATATTCGTGAAGCTCCAGCTTTATTTATGATAGAGGCTCTTTTAAATGCCGGTGCAAATATTAGTGCTTATGATCCTGAAGCTATGCCAAATGTAAAAAATAGTTTAGGTAATAAAATAGATTATGCGAGTGATGAATATTCAGCTTTATCCGGTGCAGATGCACTCTTGATTTGTACAGAATGGGGTATTTTTAGAAATCCAGATTTTACAAGAATGAAATCTTTAATGAAAGATGCCGTTTTATTTGATGGAAGAAACTTATTTGAAATCGGCGAAATGAATGATAAAGGATTTTATTATTGTTCCATTGGTCGAAACGTAATTGAAAAATAGATGAAACGCGTATTAATTACAGGTGCTGCAGGTTTTTTAGGCTCTCATTTATGTGATCGCTTTATAAAAGATGGTTACCATGTCCTTGCAATGGATAATCTAATTACAGGTCGCTTAAAGAACATCGAACATTTGTTTCATTTGGAACAATTCGAGTTTCATAATAATGATGTTTCAAAATTTATTAATGTTTCTGGAGAATTGGATTATATATTACATTTTGCATCGCCAGCAAGTCCCATCGATTATCTAAAGATTCCGATTCAAACGCTAAAAGTTGGATCCTTGGGTGTACACAATTGTTTGGGTCTTGCAAAAGCTAAAGGTGCAAGAATATTAATCGCTTCAACTTCTGAGGTTTATGGTGATCCAACTGTTCATCCACAATCTGAAGAATATTGGGGAAATGTAAATCCTGTTGGTCCACGTGGTGTTTATGATGAGGCCAAACGTTTTCAGGAAGCAATAACAATGGCTTACCATAATTTTCATGGTTTAGAAACTAGAATTATAAGAATTTTTAATACCTACGGTCCTAGAATGCGCTTAAATGATGGCAGGGTTCTTCCAGCTTTTATTGGACAGGCATTGCGTGGGGAAGATTTAACGATTTTTGGCGATGGTTCTCAAACGAGGTCTTTCTGCTTTGTAGATGATTTAGTGGAAGGCATTGTGCGCTTACTTTTAAGCGATTATGTTTATCCCATAAATGTCGGTAATCCCTCTGAAATAACAATTTCACAGTTTGCTGAAGAAATCATTCAATTGACAGGAACCAAACAAAATATAATTTACAAGGATCTTCCAGTTGATGACCCAAAACAGCGACAACCAGATATTAGTAAAGCAAGAGAGATTTTAAAGTGGGAACCAAAAATTAATCGAGCTGAAGGATTAAAGGTGACATACGAATATTTTAAAGGTTTATCGAAAGAGGAACTTTTTGAATCAAATCATTATAACTTTGATAAATACATAAAGAAATAAAAATGGCATATTTTGCTCATGAAACTGCAATAATTGATGATGCTTGTCATATTGGTGAAGGTACCAAAATCTGGCATTTTTCGCACCTAATGTCAAATTGTGTCTTAGGTTTAAATTGTAATCTTGGTCAGAATGTTGTTGTTTCGCCAAATGTAATTTTAGGCAACAATGTTAAGGTTCAAAACAATGTCTCTATTTATACTGGAGTAATTTGTGAAGACGATGTTTTTCTTGGTCCATCAATGGTTTTTACAAATGTCATGAATCCCAGAAGTGCGGTAATTCGAAGAGAACAATATACTAAAACTACTGTTAAAAAAGGAGCGAGTATTGGTGCAAATGCAACTATTGTCTGTGGAAATGATATTGGAGAATTTGCTTTTATTGGAGCTGGTTCTGTAGTTACAAAAGAGGTCCCGGCTTATGCACTTGTGGTTGGTAATCCTGCGCGTCAGATTGGTTGGATGAGTGAAAACGGACAACGTCTGATTTTTGATGAAAACGGGTTTGCTATTTGCTCAGAAAGCAATGAAAAATATGAATTAAAGAATAAAAAAGTAAGTAAATTAGAAGATGTCAAATAATTCAAAAATACGTTTCGTTGTTATTGGTGCCGGACATATTGGAAAGCGTCATGCAGAAATGATTCGTAGAGATGCAGAAGGCGAATTGGTCGCAATGGTTGATATTAAATCCAAAAAAGAATGTGCTGCGGAAGACTTTGATGTGCCCTTTTTTAGCACAATGGAAGAACTTTTTGCAAGCAGTTTAGAATTTGATGTTGTCAATGTATGTACACCAAATGGTTTACATGCCGAACAATCATTAAAGGCATTAGAAGAAAAGAAAAATGTTGTTTGCGAGAAACCAATGGGCTTAACAAAAGAAAGCTGTGAGAAAATCCTTTTCAAAGCGCTCCAAGAATCAAAGCATGTTTTTTGTGTGATGCAAAATAGGTATTCTCCTCCATCAGAGTGGATTAAATCAGTAATAACTGACGGTTTACTCGGTGAAATTTATATGGTTCAATTGAATTGTTATTGGAACCGTGATGATCGTTATTATAAGTCTGGTGGTTGGAAAGGAACAGCAGATTTAGATGGCGGAACGCTCTTTACTCAATTTTCACATTTTATCGATATTATGTATTGGTTATTTGGAGATATAAAAAATATTCAAGGAAAATTTGCAGACTTTAATCATCAAACTACAACTGCTTTTGAAGATTCAGGATTTGTAAGCTTCGATTTTATAAGTGGTGGAATGGGAAGTATAAATTATTCTACTTCTATTGCAAACCAGAATTTAGAATCTTCAATGACAATTATTGGAAAAAATGGCAGCGTTAAAATTGGCGGTCAATACATGAATGAAGTTGAAGTATGTGCTATTTCTGACTATGAAATGCCTGTTTTAAATGAATCAAATCCTGCAAATGATTATGGGCCGTATAAAGGTTCTGCAGCAAATCATAATTATATTATTTCAAACGTTATTAATACTTTAAAAGGCAGAACTTCTCCTACAACAAATGCACTTGAGGGTATGAAAGTGGTTGATATTATTGAACGAATATACAAAGTGAGAGATAAAAATAACAAAAAGTAAATCCATGGATGCATTAATTTATGACCGACTTGTCAAGAAAGAGTCAAAGTTAGCAGTAATTGGACTAGGATATGTTGGATTACCAATTGCCTTAGAATTTGCCCTTAAAATTAAAGTTGTGGGTTTTGACATCAATCAAAAACGTGTTGATTTGATGAAAAATAAGATAGATCCTAGCAATGAGTTAGATGCGTCTTATTTTGAAAATAGAGACATTCTTTTTTCAGCTGACCCCAATGATTTAAAAGACGTTAACTTTTTTATTGTTGCAGTTCCTACACCAATTGATTCATCAAATTTACCAGATCTAAAGCCCTTACTTGGAGCTACTAAAACAGTGGCCCAAGTTCTAAAGAAGGGAGATTATGTTGTTTATGAATCAACTGTTTATCCAGGATGTACAGAGGAGGATTGCATTCCAATTTTAGAAGAAATATCAGGATTAAAATTCATCGATGATTTTAAAGTTGGTTATTCCCCAGAGCGAATTAATCCAGGGGATAAAGAACATACCCTTCAAAATGTAATAAAAGTTGTTTCAGGTTGCGATGAGGTTTCGTTAGATGAGGTTTCCAAAACGTATGAATTAGTGGTTCATGCGGGAGTCCATCGAGCAACGAGCATTAAGGTAGCTGAAGCTTCAAAAATCATTGAGAATACCCAACGAGATGTAAATATTTCTTTGGTAAATGAATTGTCGATTATTTTTAACAAACTAAATATAAATACATACGATGTTTTGGAGGCAGCAGGAACAAAATGGAATTTCTTGAAATTTTCTCCTGGTTTAGTTGGTGGACACTGTATTGGAGTTGATCCATATTATCTTGTTCATAAAGCGATGCAAGTTGGCTATCATTCTAAAGTAATAAACAGCGGTCGTTATGTAAATGATTCAATGGGTTTTTATATCGCAAAACAAACTGTTAAAAAAATTATTGCTCAAGGAAAAATAATTCAAGAAGCTAAAGTATTAATTATGGGCGCTACTTTTAAAGAAGACGTGAGCGATATTCGAAATTCTAAGGTTATAGATGTTATTACAGAATTAAAATCCTTTCAAGTTAACATTGATGTTATTGATCCACATGCTGACTCTAAGGAAATGGAACACGAATATGGCGTGCCCTTGAAATCGTCTATGGACAATGATTACGATGCGATTATTTTGGCCGTTAACCACAAAGAATATTCTAAGTATGATGAAAATTTCTTTAAATCAATTTTAAAGAATGGAAATGGCGTTTTTGTAGATGTTAAAGGAGTTTACCGCAATAAAATTAGTAGTCTAAGCTATTGGAGTTTATAATGAAAACATTTGAAAAAGTAATTCTCGTAACTGGTGGCGCCGGATTTATTGGCTCTCATGTAGTCCGTTATTTATTAAAAAAGTATTCAACTTATCAGATTATTAATATCGATAAGTTAACATATGCCGGTAATCTCGAAAATTTAAAGGATGTTAGTGAGAATAAAAATTACCAGTTTGAAAAAATTGACATTGTAGATGCCGAGGCACTAAGAGCTGTATTTAAAAAATACGAAGTGACAGATGTAATTCATTTAGCGGCGGAATCTCATGTCGATCGATCGATTGAAGGACCAATGGAATTTGTCTTGACCAATGTTGTTGGCACAGTAAATTTACTTCAAGTGGCAAAAGAATTTTGGGCTGGAGGAGAAAACCACGTGTTTCATCATGTTTCTACTGATGAGGTTTTTGGAAGTTTAGGAACGGAGGGACTGTTCACCGAAGAAACTTCCTATGACCCAAGAAGTCCATATTCTGCTTCTAAAGCTTCGTCTGATCACTTTGCTAGGGCTTTTTTTCACACCTATAATTTTCCTATCAAAATGTCTAATTGCTCGAATAATT
>RFPM01000059.1 GCA_009926125.1 Flavobacteriales bacterium
TCCAAAGCCTGCTACTAAGTGAGTACTTGATCTAAAACTTTGTGTTCCAAATCGTGTATTCCATTTTACTTTTTGATTTACTTCAGCACCCATAATTTTTAATTTTTAAAATTTAAATTGAATAAACTACTTTAATTGAATATCGCTTTGGATTTCTTCACCATTTTCCTGATCGATATCTTTTCCTCCTCGACCCAAATGGGTCATAACATTTCTAAAGCCTATATATGATTTTGCAGTGTCTTGGTACTCATATGTCCTAGTACTATTCATTAGATAATAACCTATATCTTTCCAAGAGCCACCTCTAATTACTTTTCTCTTTTTTACAGCTGGTTCTCCGTCTTGAGCTTGATAATCGTATTCTCCACTCATATCGTGACCAAATTCATACATCGATTCATCAAAAGTAGTAGAACACCATTCAGCAACATTTCCCGCCATACAATAAAGACCAAAAGCATTAGGATTATAAGAGTAAACCTTTACTGTATGAAAGCCTCCATCTTCAAAATAGCGACCTCTCAAAGGCTTAAAATTTGCTAAGAAACATCCTGCAGCATTACGAATATATGGTCCTCCCCAAGGATATTGAGCTAAATCTAAATCACCCCTTGCACCACGTTCCCACTCTGTTTCTGTGGGTAATCTGAAGTCATTCACAAACATTTCACCATTACTTTGCAGCCAACTATGAAATATTTGAGAGCGCCATACTGAGAATGCTTTTGCTTGTGACCATGTAACCCCAACAACTGGATAATTATCATAAGCATTATGCCAAAAATAATTCTGAGACATTTCATCATTTCTAGCATACGTAAAATCTCTCATCCAGCATAAAGTATCAGGATATACCATAATTCGTTCTTTGACGATAAACCTGCTTCTATCTGTGTGTCCACGTAAAGCGTTATGTTGCCCTTTACTATTTGTGAATCCTAAATCTAAATCCTGACCTGGATTTTGTAAAACAGTACCATACAAACTATTAGTATCAGATATACTATATATTGAGTTATCAACTTCAGCACCTTGAGGATCTCCATATTGTTTTCCTTTTCCATAAAGAGTTGTATCAACCCAAACCTTTGTTCCGTACTTATCAGTATATAAAGTTGAGCGATGTAAGTCGGATACTTTGTAATCTTTTCCAAGTGGTTCACGTCTTCCTTTTTTATATATTCCTCCATCACGAGTTGGAGAAATACTATCATAGTTAAAATTATTTCTTGAATCTAAAGATTTAGTTATAATTTTTCCTCTCTTTGCTGCTTCTTTAAAATCAACCCAGTAATAGTCAAATAATAACAAACGGGTATCAATTTCTTTTCTCTTGTAAAATTGTTCAGATTCTGAAAGGTACATATCAGATAAAAGAAAAGAAGTCTCCGCATCGTTGTAATCAATTTTTTCTGTCCAATTAAGCGTAAAGTATTTTCTGTTTTCTACTCTACCACCTTGATCATAAACGGTGTTTTTTTCAGTTTTATTAGTTTTGTCTGGAGTACCTGGTTTAACTTTACTAATTCCTTGATTTATTTGCTTATTTGAATATTGCTGAAAAATACTTCTTAAATTAGCTTCTGACATAGTAACATCAGGTCTCTTATCAGCAGAAGCAGGAATATTTTTTGGATCTAATTTATAACCATTAATTAATTCTAAGGGCTTATCAGAATTTTTCTTTACTTTGGCAGCTTCTATATCTCCTAATAAACCAAGAATTGTTTTATCAACCTCAGCATTATTTGTGCTATCCAAAAGTAATTGAAAAGGAGTATTTCCTCCCTGAACATCAGAACCCATGTTTATAAAGGTTCTATAAGGCTCTTTAAAGAAATTATCAGGTACATTTATCCAACGTTCAGCTTCATCATCATAGCTTCTCCGATATAATTTTTCTCTAGCTATTGAATCTCTAACCCAATGAACAAACTGACGGTATTCGTTGTTGGAGATTTCAGTCTGATCCATATAAAAAGCAGGAACTGAAACCGTTTTAACCCTTGCTGTATGTAGACCCATTATATCTTCATCATCTTCTCCTGTTTGATATGCCCCTGATGGAATGTAAACCATTCCAAGTGGAACTTTTCCAGGACCAAGTACATCAGGATAAAAAGCTCCACGACCTCTAACTCCAACAAGATTGCCTTCTACTCCGTTGTTGCAAGAAAATAAAATAGGAAAAAGTAATATTAAATAAATTAATTTTTTCATTGTAATATTTTTGGTAATTTGTTTGCTTAAAAAAAACATACTATTATTAACTTTATTAGAATTCATCATAAACGAAAATGTATTTATTAAGTTACAATTTTAAAATTATTATAAAAATCTAGGATTACGAGAAATTGTAGGTTTTGGTGTTTTGATTGAATAGCAATATTTCAAAACTATTTCGTGAGAACCTCTTGAAACCGATGCTAATTTGTTAATTGTAATGTCATAAGAATATCCAATTGTAAATTTTTGTATCGGAGAAAAACCTAATAATACTCCGATAGCATCTGAATTTCTGTAGGTTATTCCACCGTATAATTCGTTGTTGTTTACTGTATAAAAATAGCGCATATTAATGTCAAAAGAATACTTAATTAAATCTGTTCTTAATAATACTTGTGCATCTATTTTACTATTTCCTTCATTATTAAAATTATATGTTTTTCCTCCCATTAAATAATAATGACGTGCAGTTTGATAATTCTGATCTAATCCAGCAACCGATTTTTGTAAAAGTGACTCCGATAAATGTGTTGATGATAGGCCAATATAAAAATCTTTACCTTGAAAATAAGCTCCAAAATTCGCATCTAAATTCGTAGCAGCAAAACCTAAAGGCAAGGAGTTATCAGTTAAAGTTGTAGGAGGAACCCAAGTTGGATCTAAACCATAATTCATTATACCTAGACCTATACCCAAGCCCAAAACTCCAACATTACTTATCCTAATTGGATAAGAATAATTAAGTAATAAATTATTTTGACGAGAAAATCCAATAGCATCATGATAAAATGCAAGACCAATACCACCTTTAAAAAATCTTTCGAGACTCCCTTCTATATTTAAAACTGCTGAGTTAGGCGCTCCATTTACTTTGTCCCATTGATTTCTGTAGATCGAAGTTGCACAAATACTGTTATACATATCTATGCCTGTTTTTCCGGGATTAATACTCATTTTATCAAACATAAAATTTGTTATTAATTTATCCTGCTGTGCAAAAAAATGCGAAAGCGTAAAAGAACAAATTAAGGTTATTAGAGTATTTTTTAATTGCATAATAAAATTTTTAAAAATAACAAAAAAACTTAATTGAGTTTTTTGAGTAAAAAATAATGTGCTAAAATAATCATATTAATTGAAAAATAAAAAATTGTTAAAAAAAAAGGTTTTTCAAGAAAGTTTTTGGTAGGTTTTCCACCACAAATCAGGCAACTCATTTTTCATAGCATTTTCGTAATCTTCTTTATTACATGGGACAAGATAATGACGTTCGTATTTACTTTGATTGATGGGAGGAAATGGAACTTCCATCCACCAACGAGATGACTTATTACTTTTAAAAAAAATCAATTCATTATTGGATTCCTCCATAACAACAGTAAATTTTTTGTAATCGGCTTTATTCCCAATAGGAAAATCACCAAAACGTGCGGCAACACCATCAATAAAATACCAAATCAGCTGTGCTAAAAGTTGATCGGAAACTTGTGTTTGATTTATATAATTAAATATGCCAAAAGAAGACACTTTATCTGATATTCCTGCATATTTTCCAATCTGACAAATTTGTTCGGCATAAAAGCCATTTGGCAGACCACTTCTACTGAGCGTTTCAGATGCTTTAATAGATTCAAAATCAATATTAATTATATCTGCATTTCTTAAGTGAGGTTCAGCTTTCTTAAAATCAGCATTAAACTCTCCTAAGCGACAAATATCAAAGTAAAGTTTTTCAAAAAGTGTAAATTCCTTAGGATTTGAGTAAGGTACTTGTAAGCCAATGTTAGCATGATTGAATAAATAACATGGGCGCTTTAATAACAAATGACTCAAATAACCATTTGAATTTATCTCATCTTCGGGGGCTCCTAAATCTAGGGCATAATCAACAGAACAAATATTTATCATCTGCTCTAATTTTTCATAAGCGGTATAAAGCGCTAAAATAAGATCTTGACTTCCTCCTACTACAATTGGAATCACATTTATTTTTACCAATTCAGATGCAACTTGAGAAAGGGCGAAATAGGTATCTTTTAAATCTTGGCCGGGAAGAATATCACCTAGATCATATAAATTACTATTCCAATTTGTGCCTATTTGCAGTTCATAAAATGCTTCTCTAAACTTAGATTGGACATCTTGTTTTATGTCAGAATTTTTAAATCCACGAAATTCAGGAACATAAATTAACGCACAAGAATTTTTTTGAATTTCTGAAAAAGAGCTATGATTTGTGACGATTTTTGACCCTATTTGATCTTCGTGCCATTCTCCTGTAACATCAACAGGACTAAAATAGATCGATATATCCTTCATTTTTATGATTGCTTAGATTAAGTTTAATCAAAACTAATTATTAAGTATTTATCTAAGTGCTTGTTTAAGATAAAGTATTAAAGACTAACTAGTGAATAACTCTATTTTTCAAGAATTGCTTTAATATTTGGACGAAAATAAAGTGAAGATTTTAAAACCTTACCATCTTCACGGTAAATTGGCTTTCCATTTGTATCTAATTTTGACATATTAGAGCGTTGAATCTCCTTAAAAACCTCAACTATTTTGTGCTGTAAACCATGTTTTAAAATAGTGCCGCATAGAATGTATAATTGATCTCCTAAAGCATCTGCAACTTCGACAATATCGCCATTTTTTGCAGCTTCAAGGTATTCAGAATTCTCCTCATTCATTAAATTATATCGCAATTCTATGTCTTTTTCAGATAAATCGATTGTTGGCTCATAATTATTTTTAATCCCAAAAGCATCATGGAAAATTTCAACAGCAGAAATAGTTTCTTTTAATGTCATCGTACTTTATTTTTTATTGCGAATATACTAATCTTTCTATAACGAATAAAGACAGTAAATTTTAAATATTCTAATGAAATAGAAATAGTTTTATTAAATTCACAGGCGAATAAAATTAACAATGAAAAAAAAAATACTCCTCTATTTAATTTGTTTTTTTGCATTACAAATTAAAGCTCAAATAATACCTCAAAACGGAACAACAGCTTCAAGTCCAGAATTTATTGCTTTAAAAAATGTTAGTGTTTACATACGTCCTGGCTTAAAAATTGATAAAGCAAGTATTTTAATTTCCAATGGAAAAATCATCGATATTGGAAAAAAGATTACTATTCCTAAAAATGCAATAGAATATGATTTAGAGGGGAAAACAATTGTTCCGGCTTTTATAGAACTTTATACGAATATTGGTATGCCGAAAGGAAGCGAACAAAATTATTCCCTAAGACCACAAATAGAATCTAGTAAAAAAGGCCCATACTATTGGAATGAAGCAATTCATCCTGAAATTGAAGCTCATAATTTTTTCACCGTTGATTCAAAAGCAAATGAAAATTATTTGAAGTCAGGATTTGGTTTTGCAGTCTCTCATGTTCAAGATGGAATTGTTAGAGGAAGTGGAACCTTGGTTTCTTTGGGTGATGAAAATGGCAGTAAAAATACAATCAGCCTTAAATCAGGAATGTTTTATTCCTTTTCAAAAGGGACTTCTACGCAAAGTTATCCCTCATCTCAAATGGGATCTATTGCATTACTTAGACAATCCTTATATG
The DNA here is from genome assembly GCA_009926125.1 of Flavobacteriales bacterium. GTDB lineage: Bacteria > Bacteroidota > Bacteroidia > Flavobacteriales_D > Crocinitomicaceae > UBA952. Next base: position 5,816 of record RFPM01000059.1, read on the forward strand.
ATTTAAAATTTTATTCAGAAAATGAAAAACACGATCAATCTATCTCATTAGAAAGATGGAAAGCAGACATTGGTTTGCCAAGTTTATTTAAAGTCAATGATAAATGGGAAATTCTTCGCGCAGAGAAAATAGCAAGTGAATTCCAACTGAAAATGAATTACATTGGATCAGGGAATGAATATGCTGCCTTGAGTTCACTGAAATCAGTAAAAGGAGCACTAATTATTCCTCTTAATTTTCCTGAAGCTTATAATGTTAAAGACCCATATCTATCTCGCCAGATTCCATTGAGTGATATGAAACATTGGGAGCTTGCAGCATCTAATCCTTCTTTGCTTAAAAATAATGGGAATACAATATGCTTTACCTATAATGGCTCAAAAAACCCCGAAGATTTTTGGAAAAATTTAAGAAAAGCTATAACACGTGGATTAAAAGTTGACGATGCTTTGGGAGCTTTAACAATGGAGCCCGCAAAAATACTGAAGATGGATACTGAAATTGGAAGTTTGGAAATTGGAAAGATCGCTAGTTTTTCGGTTTATAGTTCTGATCCATTTACAAGCGATGCAAGTTTACTAGAATCTTGGTTATTGGGTGAGCAAAAAGTACAAAAAAGCATTTCAGTAAACTCAATTATTGGAAAATATACCATGAATATTAATGGAAAAAGTTACCGTATAGAAATTTCAGGAACAAATGAAAAACCTACAGGGAAAGTTGAAACCTTTAAGTCAACAGATACGATTCAACAAAAAGCACTTGTTTTATTAAATGAAAATGATGTTACCATTCAATTTAATTGCGATGACGATGCATACAAAGGCAGTTTCAATCTTCATGGAAAAATAGCAGGAAAAGGAAGTGTTTTAGAGGGTGACGGGACACTTCCCAACGGAAAATGGATAACATGGTCTGCGATTCGAGCTCAAAAAGAAATTGAAAAAGAAATTGAAAAAGAAATT
>RFPM01000060.1 GCA_009926125.1 Flavobacteriales bacterium
AAGAAGGCGCTGTGATTGTCCAAAAAGTAAAAGAAGGAAAAGATGACTTCGGTTACAATGCTAGAACAGATAAGTTTGAGAATTTATATAAAGCTGGGGTTATTGATCCAACAAAAGTAACGCGTATAGCTATTGAAAATGCAGCATCAATTGCATCGATGCTTTTAACAACAGAATGCGTAATTGCAGATGAACCTGAAGAAAATAACGCTGCAGCTGCAATGGCAGGAATGGGTGGCGGAATGCCCGGTATGATGTAGTATTTACAAGAGCTTTCGGGCTCTTTTCCGTTTCTTTCTTCCCGATTTATCGGATAGAGAGAAGCGACACTATATAGAAAGACTGTTCATTTTTTGGGCAGTCTTTTTTGTTTTTTATCACTCTAGTAATTTTATTCGTGGTAATACGATAGTTTAGCCTTAACTTTGTAAAATAGTAGAATATGACATCAAAAGTTGTTTATTTAGGAGATTTAAGAACTGAATGTACACACATTCAATCAGGCACAAAAATAATTACTGATGCTCCTCTTGACAATCAGGGGAAGGGTGAAGCTTTTTCTCCGACAGATTTGTTGGCAACTAGTTTAGCGTCTTGTATGATGACCATTATTGGTATTTATTGCAAAAATCATGAAATTAATTTTGATTCTTGCACTGCAGAAATTGAAAAAATAATGGGCGTAAATCCTCGAAAAGTTGAAAAAATCATTGTTCATATGGATTTTACCGGAAATAACTGGGATTCCTTTACGCTTGAAAAAGTAATTATTGCAGGGAAAACTTGTCCCGTTGCTAAAACTATTGAGGACTCAGTACAAATTGAATTTAATTTTTAAAAATGGAAAGAAAGGAAACATACAAAAGGAAAGAACGCAGTGATTTAATTTATGGTTTACATCCAGTTTTAGAAGCTATTAATGCTGATCGCGAGTTAAATAAAATCTTAATTCAAAAAGGAATTAGTAAAGATGTTTTCCGCGATTTAAAAGAGGCATTGGCTGGTAAAGACTTCCAACTTCAATTTGTTCCTGTAGAAAAAATAAATTCGTTAACGCAAGGAAATCATCAAGGTGTTGTAGCATTTGTAACCCCAATTGAATATCAAAATATCGAAACACTTGTTGATGGCTTGCTAGCAGCAGAAAAAAAACCATTTATTTTAGTTTTAGATCGCATCACTGATGTTCGTAATTTTGGCGCAATCGCTCGAACAGCAGAGTGTGAAGGCGTTGACGCAATTCTTATTCCTTCAAAAGGTTCAGCTCTTGTTTCATCAGATGCGATGAAAGCTTCTGCCGGAGCACTAAATCGAATTCCAGTTTGTAAATCTGATAATTTAAAGGATTCAATTTTTTATTTACAGCAAAGTGGATTGAGAATTGTAGCTTGTACTGAAAAAACTGCAGCGCCACTTTATGAGGTTAATTTACGAGGTTCTGTTGCAATTATATTTGGTTCTGAAGAAAATGGAATTACCCAAGATTTAATTAACATGTCAGATATCCGTGCACGAATTCCCATGAAAGGAAATATTTCTTCTTTAAATGTTGGAGTTGCAACCGGAATGGTATTGTATGAGAAAATCCGGCAAGAATTGTATGGATAGATTTCTAAGCGCGAAATAACTTTCTTATTAAATCTGGAAGTTCATTAAGATTTCCAATCGTATTTTCATAGGAATAATTAGCAGCATTATCATTTTTAAATAAAATTGCTTGCATTCCAATTTGATTGGCCCCAGAAATATCAGCGTAATAATCATCTCCAATCATTATTGAATTTTCAGCACTTGCCTTCGCTGATTTTAGCGCGAATTGAAAAATTTCAGGGTCGGGTTTATTCTTTCCAATTGCTTCTGAGCATATAATTTCTTGAAAATAATCTCTCAAGCCACAATTTGCAATTTTTATATGTTGCACTTCAGAAAATCCATTTGTTATAATGTGCATCTTAAATCCAAGGTCTTTTAATTCAGTTAATATTTCTTTTGTATTCGGCAACAATTGAATTTGCTGAGGTGATAGTTCAACATATGCATCTCCAATTCTTTTTACCAAATCATTTTCGGGATTAAAAAAATGTTCAAGAGAAACTTTAAATCGTTCATAGCGCAAGTTTTCTTTTGTGATTTCTCCTTTGCCATACTTGCGCCATAAGTTGGCATTTTTTTTTACATAAATAGCATGAAATGCCTCAAATCCGTTTACTTGAGCTTCTATATTTTCATTTTTTAATATTTGACGGATTGTAGTCTCAGAATTTCGATCAAAATCCCAAAGCGTTCGGTCTAAGTCAAAAAATAAATGTTTATCAGAAAAATCCGTGAATGCCATATACCAATGATGTTGTAATTAGCGCATTAATTGCCATTCCTAAAACAATCAGCGGATAAGTTCGTGCTTCTTTTCCATATAGTTTAGCGACTATTATACAGCCAAGGGGCACCGAAAAGAAAAAGGGCACCCAAAAGCAAATACCATAGATTGCTAATTTTGATTTTAAAATAAAAATAAAGCGATTTAACTTTGTAAATATTTTCCTTTTTTTGATTTCTTTCCCTTGTTGAAGCAATAACTCCTCTTTTTTCAATCTTCTTTTTTGCGCCCATTGAATCACAAATTCACTAGCGAAATAGAAAAATGCAGCACTTATTGAACCGCCTAAAAATGCGGCTAAGAAGGTTTCTACAAAAGATAAACCTAAACCTGGACCAGGAATTGTTGATACGCTAAATTTAACGGTAGCGAGAAAAAAAATGCTTGATAAACCCGCTAAATTCATATTTTAACTCCATAAGCTAAATCTCCAGCGTCTCCAAGTCCCGGAACGATATAAGATTGAGCGGTTAATTCTAAATCGATGGCAGCAACAAAAATCTCTGTGTTTTTTGGAAAATGTTTTTTGATAAAAATTATGGCTTCATTTGTTGCAATTGCTGAAGCAATAAAAATTTTACTTGGTTTTGATATTTTTGCGAGCGCCTTGTAAACAGCAACCATTGAATTTCCCGTTGCCAACATTGGATCACTGATAATCCAAATTTTGCCTTTCATTTCTGGAATAGCAATGTATTCGACATAAATCTCAAATTCTTCGGGTGTTGTATGTTTTCTATAAGCAGAAACGAAGGCACTTTCAGAATGATCAAAAACATTCAAAAGACCATTGTGCATCGCTAGGCCAGCTCTTAAAATTGTACATAAAATAGGCTGTTCTTTTGGAATATTTTCAATAGAAATCCCCAATGGAGTTTTTACTTCGATTTTTTTATATGCTAGTTTTTTTGAAATTTCAAAACCGATAAATTCAGCAATTCGCTCCATGTTTTTTCTAAACCTCAGCGGATCTTCTTGAATTTTTTCATCACGGATTTCAGCCATGTATTTATTCAAAATCGAATTGGTTTTACTAAGGTCGGTAAGCATTTAATTCTGAGTATTAATATTGTTTACAGTTTATTGTTTTATGAGTTCTTTGGTATAAACTCTTTGATTGGTGATTATTTTTACAATATAAGTTCCAGAATTTACAGCACTTAAATCAATAAAAGATTCCGCAAAATACTGAGAAGCATTCATTTCTTCGGAATAAATTTTTCTACCCATCAAATCGTATATTTCAATGGAGGCCTGTTCATTTACCGCACCATTTACTTCAATTGTTGTCATGCCATTCGTTGGATTTGGAAATATAGCAATTTTATGTTCTAAATCTGTTTCATCTATGCCTAGTTCAAATCCAACAGAAAAATCATAGCGGTGATAAGATCCAAAATCTCCAGGAAAAAATTCAATATATGTTCCGCCTACTTTTCGTAAGCGCATTGTTCCTGCTGTTTCTCCTTCAACTTGGGCAGAATACCAAAAAGATAAACCATCATCATCAGTATCTTCAATAATGATAGAGTAACATCCCGGAGCCAAATCGAATGTATCTTTATACTGCGTTTGATTTGTTAAATTGTTTCTTTCAAAGATAATATTTCCGGCATTGTCAATCATTCTGTAATTGTTTTCACTTGCTTTATTATTGGTAGTTAACCAGATAAAAAACGCTCCATCAATACGTTCTGGCGCATCAAATTTTGTTGTTTTCACACTGTTGTATTGGTATTCATCATTCCCAAAAGTTCCATTAACATCTCGAACATAAGCAGTGAATGTCATATTGCTATCTAAATCTGTCCACCAAGAATTATTAGTAACTGGAATTTCAACAACGGTTTCTTCTAGGAAATTCAGGTTGCCTGTCCAGTTGAATTCTATATTATCGCCATAGGTTATCCAACATATAATTTTGCAAGAAGTCAATGGCATTTGACCAGTATTCTTTAAAATTACTCTCGGATTTGAGCAAGTAGGATTGTATTTGCTGTAATATTCATAGTTATTTGGGTTAAGCACATCTTTTATTGCTGCATCGTTTTGAAAATTCGGGTTTGAGTATGAAATTAAGTCATATGCTGCTATATAATTTCCACCACCTTGCCCTGGATCTGTTGTTGGAACTTGATTAATTACATAATCCAAGCTTACTGTATCTCCCGGAGTAACAAATGGTGTTAATTCAAACTCATGTTCTTTTACTAAATCTCCTGGACACCATCCTTCACGTGCATAAGGCCAAGTTCCACCTTGACCGATATTTGGATTTTCACCACATTCTGTATCCTGCCAAATATTCCATTGAAATCTTGGAACGCCATTTACATTTATTTGGTGATTATTGTTTACCCATTCGCAACAAGCATAATCGCCAACCTGACCATGACCAGACATTCTTGTTTTGATTTTAAACATCTCAGATGTGTCTGAAAGAACAACATTTGTTGCAGGAAGCACAACATCATTTGCCATGTTTGCAAAGTTATAATTCCTAAAATCTGACCAAATTGGCTCGCGTTTGTGTAAATCTCTTGGAGGAATTCCTTCAATAAAAGCAAAACGTAAATCCAATAATTCTTGTGTATTGTGAGCAGCAAGATCCACTGTATTTCTCAAGTAATCTTGGTAGTCTGTGACATCGTAAATCCATGCAAAACCATTTGGCCCTAAGTCAAATTGAATTCCATAAGGTGTGATGTATCTTGCAATTTCAACATCTTTAATTATTTCATAAGGCGTGTTGAAATAGGTAATAGTATCGTTGATTAGCTGTGTTGAAGTAGAGTAGGGAGTCATATTAATAATTTCTCCCTGAGGACTAAATGTGTTAGAAGTTCCACTCGGAACACCGATAAAACTATTAACAATCTCAAAATGCTTGTTTACCACTTCTTGCTCAAAAATAACAATCGGTTCTTTGATAGAAGGTCTAAGAACGGTTGTTGAGTCCATGTTACCAAGAACAGTTCCTTGCCCAAAAGAAATCCGCGGTATTTTCGTTGACTGTACAACTCCAGCAAGCGGTGATTCATCCCATTTTATCATGCTTCCCATTGTTTCAGACCAACCTTGAGAAAGCATTAATTTATAGTCGTTTTGTGAACGGTCAACACAATAATTTACATCATCAAAATCATAATATGCTAGTAGATTACTCCAATTTGGATGAGTTACATCAATTTTATTTTTATAATTGGCAGCAATTGTCGCTTGTGAAAGCGCCGTATTATAAATTCTAAATTCATCAATTTCACCTTTCCAAAAAAGACTTTGGTTCAAACTTGAACCTAGAACTAAGCGATGAATATAACCGACAGCTCTGTTTAAGTTTGTTCCAGAATGCCATAAAACACCATTTTTGTAGATAAACATTTCTCCACTTGTCTGCTTTTTCACAAAAGCCCAATGATTCCAGGAATTATCCATTTCTGTGCTAGTCATCGTCTTGTTTATGCGATCATAGCCAGAAGATATTCCCGCATCGAAATACATATTGTTATTACTCCAGGGCATGTGAATATTTAAAATTCTATTGTTTAATGTATCGTATGCTTCCAAGAATGTGCTGTTGGTTCCGCCTATTGCATTTCCTTTCGACCAAAACTCGATACTCAATTCGTTTCCGATGCTTAAATCAGACATTTCAAGCAGGGCATAATTTCCGCCATTAAATTCAAGAACACCATTCTTTCCCTCAAAATTTAAAGCAGTATTCCCATTGATAGTTTCTGTTTGAAATTCCAAGGAATTTGCAACTGGATAATCATTTTCAAATGAAAATTCTATGATAATGTTGTCTGTCCCGTTCCATGCATACGCTTGATAAAAAAGTAACTCATTTTCTCCAATCGGCGAGAGTAAGTCCGTGAGACGCATTATAAACCTGATTAAACCCCGAAGTATGAAAGCTTGTTAGTTCGCTATCTGTTGTAGTTTTCATTGAAATT